>JAHWKY010000018.1 GCA_019347575.1 Actinomycetota bacterium
GGCACAACGCTACGCACGCCTCTTCAAGCCGCCGGCGACGTCTGGGTGTCCGGCATGCGGGGCCAACTGCTCTGTAGTAGTACGCACTAGAACGATACAAGCCTGTCCCCAAGGGCCGCGCGGCTGCGCGATATCACTCGGACAGGTGTTCGGCGCAGTGCAGTTACGCGCTCGCCAACCAACCGATCGAACCCCCCATCAGGGGACTTCCGAGCGCGTCGCGACGCGCTCCGAGCTCTGACGGCCCTGAGGTGCGTACCTCGCCCGACGGGAGACCCGGAGAGGTCAGGCCGAGGCGGAGCGCCCTCGAAGATCGGGGCCTACGAGCCGATCCACGGGGGCATCCGGAGGCCCACATCGTGGGTGATCGCGCTGATCTCCGTGAGCGAGCGGTGATCGACGCGACCCGTTCCGGTTCGCGCACCCCGCAACACCCAAGAGCCTCCCTCCGGCGGGAGGAGACTTTCCCGGCGTCGTCCAGCCGTGCGGTGTGATGTCCCGGAGCCCCAGCCTCAGGGATGCACGGTCACCTCGGTGCGGCCGTCAAGGTCGACCTCGAGGTCGGCCGCCCCGTGGGCGTCTGCGGTGATCTCGCGCGTGACCCCGCCCCGCACGGCGTAGCTGGTGCCGGGCACGAGGCGACCGAGGCGTAACCGGACGCGTCCAGCGCCGTTCCCCGGCCGCAGCACGAGGTCGAGCGCGCGGCCGTCGGTCGCCGCTCGCGCGACCAGACAGTCGGGGTAGGGAGCCTCGGCCAGCACCGGACCCGCAGCGACCGCGGGGGGACGCCCGCGGGTCACGAGATCGCGCAGACCGTCGCGACGGTTGGAGCGCGCGAGCAGGAGCATGCCGTGCGCCTGCAGCGAGGCGTCGTAGCGGCGCATGCCGTCACGGTCGTCGGGTGTGTGCACCGCCTCGAGCGAGGCGTTGGCAGCATCGACGATGTCGTCGTCGCCCATCTCGGCGGCGGCCATCATGACCATGGCGTGCGCCGACACGTCGCTGGGCTTGTAGTTGCCCACGTCGATCTTGTCCCATCCGCGCAGGCTCATGTGGATGCGACCGTCCTCGACGCGGAGCAACTCGTGCCGCACGATCTCCCACAGCCGGCGCGCCGCCACCGGGACGATGGGGTTGGACAGCCACACCGTGCCCGCGTCGGCCATGGTCGAGGTGAGTGAGGGGATCGTCAGGCCGAGTCGGCTCGACCGGATGGCGGTCACCCGTCCGTCGGCGGTCAGGAACTCCTCGTCCATCGACGTGGCGAACCGGTCGACCACGTCATCCGCGTAGGTCGTGCCGTGGAGCCGATCGTGGACCACCAGGCAGTTGACCCCGATGGCGTTGCAGGCGGTGTAGATCCAGTTCGGCTCGCACGGGAACATCCCCCACGGTGAGCGCACGAAGTTGTGGTGGACCGCGGACGTGATGCTGGTGTGGTCGTGGCTGTAGCGACGCCGCTCGTCGTGCACGAACGTCAACGTCCCGGGCTCGTCGAAGCGGGTGTCGCCGGTGACGGTCTCGTACAGGCCCGCCATCAAGCCGATGTAGCCCGACAGCATGATGTTGTCGCGCGAGATGGGGTCCGGATCGAGGCTGAGGTTGCCCCACAGGTTCTCCCACTTCCAGTAGCTCCAGACGCGCTTGTTCAACGTCTTCTGCACGAGCTGGCGCTGCGCGAGCTCGGAGTAGCCCAGGAACGCGGGGGTGTGGTCGTAGGCCGCGAGCGCGAGCGCCCACTGGGCGAAGTTGATCTGGTAGCGGATCGCCGCGGTCTGGAACTGGTCGACGATGTCGAAGCCCTCGAAGCCGTCGATGGGCTGCAGAGCGACGTTGAGCAGGTAGCGCTGGACCCCGAGTTCGCGCTCCGACAGCTCGCGCGTCTCGGGCAGGGGGCGGGGATCGACGTCGACCCGGAGGGTGGACAGGTAGGCGTTCCGTGCCGCGCCCCGACGGCGCGCAGCCCGGTAACCGAGCCGTCCCGCCGCCTGCCCGCCGACCAGCGCGACCACGGCTAGCACCGGGACGGCGACGCGTGCCCAGTCCCAGGTGTCGCCGACGAACGCCGCGGCCAGGCCGGCCGAGCCGAGCCACACCAGTGGCGGGGCGACGATCATCCCGGCACCGAACCAGGCGAAGAGGGCGACGAGCATGAGCACGACGGTGATGACCGCGAACAGGATCGAGCCGGCGTAGAGCCAGCCGCCTCCCGGTGCGATGACGCCGAGCCCGAACGCCTGCCACGCGGGTGAGGCATCGAGGACGACCGGCAGTGCGCCCAGTGTGGCCACCAGCAGGTAACCGAGCGTGGTGCGTCGAAGTCTGGCGGCCACGAGTGGTCCGTGAGGACGGTCGCGGATCGGCAACCGCAGGTCCGGGACCGTCGGCCGGATCGCGACGAGCCCCTCGGTCGACTGGGTCATGCCGGCTCCACCTCTCGACGTACTCGTCGCATCGAATGCGTTAGACGATTAAGATGATATAACGAGGTGAGCGTGCGTCAAGAGACGGGCTCGGCGCGCTCGGGAGGTTCGAGGTGACCGTGCTTGGGCGCATCGCGGGGTGGATCCGCGATGCGATCAGCGCCGTCACGCCGGGTCAACGCTGGACCTCCGCGCTCTCGCTCGCGATCGCGACGGCCGTGGTCTCGTTCGGGCTGCCGCCCCTCCAACAACCGGTCGTGCAGCGGCCCGCGACCACCCCCGCCGCGCCGATCGCGGCTCCGCCGACGGTCGCCGATCCGTCCCCGCCCGCCCCGCCCGCACCATCCCCGCCGCTCTTCGGCACCACTCCACCCCGACCGGCGACGCAGCAGCCACCACCAGCGCCCCCGCCACCGACGGCACCGGCCCCGCCCCCGGAGCCAGGTGTGACCGTGCCGACGCTGGTGCTCCTCGCGTCGTCCGAGGGCACGCCGGGGCGCACCGACGCGGACATCGCCCGCGCCATCGCTGCGGACCGCGGCATGGACGCCGAAGTGGTGACCGGCGAGCTGCACGATGCGGCCGTGTGCGACCGAGCCGCCGGACGCGATCGGCTCGTGGTGTCGAGCCTCGGCGTCGCGCCCGCGGTACGCGACTGCCTCATCGCGTCGGGCGCGGTACCCCTCGGCTACGACGTGTCGGGGACCTCGCTCGAACGCGACGGCCCGCTCGCCATCAGCACGGCCCAGGGAGTGGTGTCGGCGCTCGTCGATCTCGCGACCTGGCTGGGCAGCAGCGATGGCCCCATCGGGCTCGTCTCCACCCAGGAGCTCGAGGTCGCCGTCGCCCCTGCGCTCGGTGCCGTCGAGGAGGCCGGCCTCAGGTTCGACCGGACCGCCTACGTCGCGGACGGTCCGGAAGGGGAGCCCGACGTCAGCTCGGCGGTCCTCGAGTTCGCGTCGGCAGGGATCGCCACGGTCGTGTTCGCGGCACCGGTGGAGGTGCAGCGCAGCTGGACGCTGAAGGCCGGCCTGGTCGCGCCCATGACGCGCTACGTCGTCGCGGACGTCACCGACGCCGTCCTCGACGAGACCTACCCGCCCACCTTCGACGGCGCCGAGGTCCGCACGGTCCTGCGCTTCCCGTGGTCCACCCGCGACGGCGAGGAGCCGACGACCCGGGCGCGGTGCCGCGAGGTGTGGGAGGCGGCCGCACCACCCGGGGTCCCGGACCCGCTCGAGACCGCCCGCGCGCTGGCGTGGTGCCAGCACCTCGACCTCGCGACAGCCCTGCGCGCCGCTGCTACAGCTGGCACCGCCATCCGCGAGTACCTCGCCGAGACCAGCGTCCCCTCGCTGCTGACCTCCGACCTGATCCCGTCCGACACCACCTGGGGCCCGACCGAGCCCGTGACGTTGCGCTGGTCCGCAGCGTGCGCGTGTTGGTCCCAGCACCGCACCGAGACCGCGGACATCGCCGTCGTGGGATGACCGAGCCAAGCCGCACCCCGCTGCTCGAGGTCGACGGCCTCGAGGTCAGCTACGGCCCCCTCCAGGTGCTGTTCGGGGTCTCGTTGCACGTGGACGAGGGCGAGGCCGTGGCGCTGCTGGGCACCAACGGGGCGGGTAAGTCCACCCTGCTCAACACCGTCTCGGGTTTGCTGCACCCGACGGCGGGCTCGATCGTGTTCGATGGCCGCGACGTCACCCGGCTGCGCCCCGATCAGCGGGTCGGCCTGGGGGTCGTCCAGGTCTCGGGGGGTCGCGCGACCTTCCCGTCGCTGACGGTCGAGGAGAACCTCCGACTCGGGGGCTACCCGTTCTACGCCGACCGCGCACGGGTCAGCGCCCGCGTGGACGAGGTGCTGGAGCTGTTCCCCGAGCTCCGGATGCGTCTGAGGCAGGCGGCGGGGACGCTCTCCGGTGGTGAGCAGCAGATGATGGCGGTCGGACGCGCCCTCATCACCGATCCCCGTCTCCTCATCATCGACGAGCTGTCACTCGGACTCGCGCCCGTGGTCGCGGGCAAGATCCTCGACGTCGTGGACCGCCTCCGCGAGCAGGGCGTGACGATGCTCGTCGTCGAGCAGTCGATCCACGTCGCGTGCGCGATCACGGACCGGGCCTACTTCCTCGAGAAGGGCGAGGTGCGCTTCGCCGGGCCCACCACCGAGTTGCTCGAGCGCGGCGACCTCGCGCGCTCGGTGTTCTTCGGGGCCGCGCAGGGGACGGGCGCGTGATGCTCCTGGGCCTGGAGTTCCCGCCCGACCTCGTGTTCGGCCTGGTCGAGAGCTGCCGCTGCTACGTCGCCATCAGCGACTTCCGCCCGTTCTACGTCGACGGCTGAGCAGAGAGCGAGAGGAGCGACCATGAAGGTCCTGGTCACCGGAGCGTCCGGCGTGTTCGGCCGTGCCACCACCGAGCGGCTCGCGATGGAGGGCCACGACGTCGTCGCCACGTCACGCAGCTACCCCAAGTACCTGCCGGCCGGTGCGGAGTGGATCCGAGCCGACATCCGCGACGAGACTGCCGTCGCCAAGGCCATGGCCGGCTGCGATGCGGTCGTACACATGGCGTGGACACTGTTCCCACTCGAGACGCGCGAGGCGACACGCGAGGTCGACGTCGGCGGGACCGTGAACGTGCTGTCGGCGATGGAGCGCACCGGTTCTGAGCGGTTGGTGTTCTGCTCCTCGGTCATGGCGTACGGGGCGAGCCCGCTGCACCCGAACCGGCTGGTGGAGACCGACGAGCGTCGACCCGCCCCCGACCACGGCTACTCCGTCGACAAGCGCGACTGCGAGGACCTGATCGAGGCGGCGGGCGCCGACGCGCTGCTCGTCCGCCCGAGCGTCGTGGCGGGGCGGGGCGTCGACAACGCCACGCTGGAGGGCCTCGCGCTACCGGTCATCCCGACCATCCGTGGCGTCACCTCGCGGATGCAGTTCATCCACCCCGATGACATCGGCCGCTTCTTCGCGCTCGGGGTGGTGTCAGAGCTCACCGGTCCGGTGAACCTCGGCGCCGACGACGTCCTGACGCTCGAGGAGGTCGCGCGCATCCTGGGCAAGCCGACGATCGCGCTCTCCGAGTCGGTGCTGCGGAAGGCGTCCGGGCTGGCCCAGCGCTACGACCTGGCTCACCTTGATCCGGGTTCGTTCGATGCGATGGTGAGCTTCCCGATCGTCGACACCACCCGGCTCAAGGAGGAGTTCGGCTTCCGCTGTGCCTGGAGCAGTGCTGAAGCGGTGCACGACCTGCGTCGAGCGAGTCAGCGCTTCTTCTTCCTGGGTAAGAAGCGCGTCGACATCCCCTGGCGCCTGCTCTACCCCTCGCTGCACAACCCCGACAACGTGCCGCCTCCCGATGGGGAGGAACTCGTCCCCGCCGCGGACGCCGACGTCGCCGGCGAGTTCGACAGCCTCATCGATCCGCGCCTCGACGCCTTCACCGCCGCCAACCTGTCCGAAGCCTTCGCCGGCCCCCTGACCCCCCTGACCCTCGAGTACGCCGCGAGCGCGATGCGCAAGGGCGGGGAGGTCATGGCTCACCTCATCTCCGCACGGGAGCCGCTCGCGACCCAACTCACCACCAGGCCGGCGAGCGTGTTCGGTCACGGCCTGTACGGCAACCTGTCGATCATCCACGCGATGGTGCAGGCGATGCCGGGGGGCGATACCTCCGCCCTGTGGGACGAGGCGCTGTTCGGCGGCATGACGGTCGAGGAGGACGAGGAGGTCGCGACCGACCCACCGGGCCCGCTCGGTGCTGCGGCGCAGGCGCTCCACGTGCTGCCACGGGTCGCCGGGTTCAGCATCGAGATCGACACCGTGGAACGCGAGGCGCGGCGCCTGTGTGTGCCGGAGGCGCGCCTGCCGCAGCTGACGGACGAGCGGCTCCACGCCCGGCTCGCACTGCTGCGTGACACGGTCGAGCAGGCGTGGAGCGTGTCGACCACGGCGACCGCGATGTCCACGGGCATCAACACGCTGCTCGAGCAGCAGGCGCCGGGCGCCATCTCCGCGATCCGTTCGGGCACGGAGGATCTGCCCAGCGCGCGCGCCTTGCGAGCGGTGGAACGGCTCGCCGAGCTGGCTCGCTCGCAACCCGACGTGCTCGACATCCTCCGCGACCAGGAGCCCGCAGCCGCACTCGTGGCCGTCCGGTCGGCGTCGCCGTCGTTCGCGTCCGCGTTCGACGAGGTCATCGCTGCACACGGGCACCGCGGCCCTCGCGAGACCGAGCTCGCCAACCCCGTGTTCGCCGACGCGCCCGAGCGGCTGCTCGACGCCGTGGCGAAGCACCTGAGGCGCGCACCCGCCCCGCCCTCGACCACCACCGAGATCCCGGGCAGGATCCGGCCGCTGGTACGGATCGCCCAGCGCTACCAGCGCGAGCGCGAGCGTGCGCGCGACGCCCTGATGCGACTCACCCACGCCTACCGACAGACCGCCCGCGAGTGCGGCCGGCGCCACGTCGAGCGGGGCGTTATCGACGACATCGGCGACGCCTTCTACCTGTTGTCGCGCGAGCTGATCGTTCCCCCCGACAACGCACGCGAACTCGTCGCGCAGCGCCGTGCCGACCGCGAGCGACTCTCGAAGGCCGAGATGCCGATCCACTTCCAGGGGAGTTGGGCGCCGGTCGACACCGAGCACCCACCCCTGCGAGCGGGCGAGAAGCTCACCGGTCTCAGCGCATCCGCTGGCGTGGTGAGCGGTCCGGTCCGCGTTCTCGATCTCGACACGATCGGCGATCTCCAGCCGGGTGAGGTCCTAGTCGCGCACCTGACGGACACCGGCTGGACACCGCTGTTCGCCTACGCCTCGGCGGTCGTGACCGACGTCGGAGGCCCGATGTCGCACGCCGCGGTCGTCGCTCGCGAGTACGGCATCCCGTGCGTCGTGCAGACCGTCGACGCGACCACGCGTCTGCGCACTGGTCAGACCGTCGAGATCGACGGCGCGGCGGGCACCGTGACCGCACTGGACGACGGCTTGTGAGCGATCGCCTTCGCGTGGCCGTCTGGGGCACGGGCGACGTCGGTCACTACGCACTGCGCGGCGTCATCAGCCATCCCGACCTCGAACTGGTGGGCGTGAGGGTCGCCACGCCCTCGAAGGTCGGGACCGACGCGGGTGCGTTCATCGGTTGGGATGCGGTCGGCGTGGCCGCGACCGATGACGACGACGAGATCCTCGCCGCACGCCCCGACTGCCTCGTCTACGCGGGGCGCTCCCGGACGTGGGAGCCCGCCCTCACCTACCTCGAGGCGGGCGTGAACGTGAGCTACCTCGGCCTGACCGGGTTGCTGCATCCTCCGACGCTCGACGAGGAGATCCGCGGACCCATCGAGAAGGCGGCCCTGCTGGGTGACGCCTCGCTCTGCTACGGCGGCATCGATCCGGGCTTCGCGACCCAGCTGCTCCCCCTCGTGCTGACGGCGGTGAGCGAACGCATCGACCTGCTGACGCTCTACGAGGTGCGCGACTACGACCCGCTCCCTCCCCACCAGCTCGATTACTTCGGCTTCGGTCACCCGGACACCACAAACGCGTCCAAGTTCGCGCGTGGTGGCCTGGCGCGCACGTGGGGGTCGTCACTGCACGCGCTCGCGGACGCGCTGGGGATCACACTCGAGGGCATCACCGAGTACCACGAGACCACCCCCGCCCCGGAGACCTTCACGATCCCGGCACGGATGATCGAGGCCGGGACCATCGCGGCGGTCCGGTTCGGGCTCATCGGTCACGTATCTGGCGAGCCGCGCCTGCGGGTCGAGCACGTCAACCGCCTCCGCCGCGACCTCGTCCCCGAGTGGCGCGTGCAGCAGGGCTACGGCGTCGAGATCGACGGCGAGCCGTGCTACCGGCTGCACCTCGACCTGTGGGACCGCGGCGGCAAGCAGCAGCGCCCCGCGCTCTACGGCACCGCCATGTACGGCGTCAACGCCGTCCCCGCGCTCTGCGCCGCCCCGCCGGGGATCGTCTCCCCGTTGGAACTGCCGCTGTTCGGCTGCCGCAACGTGGGCGGCCGCCACCAGGACGACAACTGGTCGATCAGTCACCGCATCGATGGCTAGCGAGGAGACCGAGTGACCTACGACGTGACGTTCACGCCCGACGTGGCCGCACAGCTCGCCGACGACGACTTCCACGTGGTCGAGGTCGAGCGCGCCCCGGAGTCCTGGCACGACCCGCCAGCGCCGGAGCAGCCCCGCCTGCTCCGCCACGACGGGCAACGACTGGTCCTCGGCCTCGGCCCCGACGACACCTCGGACGACACGTACACCACCGTCGAGGTCGCCTCGACGAAGCGCTTCGACCAGGACCTGCTCGACCGGCTCGCGGCCGAGGGTTCGATGCGGGTCGTGATCCCGGGGCGAGAGGCGATCTTCCGGGACGTCGTGTTCAGCCCCGAGTTCGGTGATGATCGTGCCGCGAAGGAGA
Organism: Actinomycetota bacterium; assembly: GCA_019347575.1. Lineage (NCBI taxonomy): Bacteria > Bacillati > Actinomycetota > Actinomycetota bacterium. The sequence goes on from JAHWKY010000018.1 coordinate 8,872, forward strand.
CCGTCACGGCTGGTCTGGTGTTCCAGTCCTGGCGCGGCATCAGCGAGGGCGTCCACAACGCCGCCGCCCGGGGCGAGCGCCCCGCCTACATGGCCGCCTCGATCATGTACCTGGGCGGGCCCGGCCTGGTCCCGGCGGTGATGAACCGGTCCCTGACCGGACGCCGGCGCCTCCTGGCCCTCGTCATCGACTTCAACGTCGGGATGCAGTGGACGCAGTCCCTCGACGTGGATCCGTGTTCCCCACACGACTACACGATCCGCTGGTACCCCGATCGGGACGTGTCGTTCCGCGTGGGCGACACCGAGGTGGCCCGCTACCGCGACGGTCGCCGCCAGGTCGCCGCGATGAAGCTGCTCCCGAAGTTCCGCCGCGGCATCGACCTGATCGGCCACCGCTACCTGACCGCTGACCCCTGCCACATCGACGCGTGGCTGAACTGCTCGGCGACCGGCAACACGCCGGACGTGCACAACGGGCGTCGCTTCCGCCACCGTCTGTCGCTGTCGCTGGCGGGGTTCGGCATTCGCCCCATCCACCTGTCCGACCGGGAGGTGGATCGTGGGGCGGCGTGATCTGCGGCGAGGCAGCCCGCTGTTCTGGTGGGCGCTGGGGATGGCTGCCGGGCTGTTCGCGAGCTCGCTCATCGGTCGCGGCACGCCGCCGACGCCGTCCGTCGCCTCCGGCGACCTCGGCGCCGAGGCGACGACGGCGCCGACGGGTCCAACGGCCGACGGGACCGAGCGCCCGACCGACGCGGCCACCGGGTCCCCGTCCGCCGCGATCCCCTCTCCCGCTGGCCCCTCGAGCGGCGGACCGGCGAGCGCCGCTACGGCGAGCCCGGACAACGGCGCGGCCGCGCCCGGCGGGCCACCTCCAGCATCCGGCCCCGGGCCGTCCTCCGGCTCCCCTGGAGCCAGCACCGAACCCATCCGCATCGGGATCGGCGTGCCCGAGCTCGGGGCGCTGGCCAACATGGGGCCGAACTTCGATTTCGGCGACGTGCGCGACCACTTCGAGGCCATCCACGCCGACTGGCAGGAGCGTGGCCTGATCCCGATCGAGGGTCGGGAGGTCGTGTTCCACTACCGCAGCTACAGCATCATCTCGGCCGAGGAGCAGCGCGCGGCCTGCGTGGGCTGGGCCAGTGACGACCAGGTGATGGCCGTGATCGCGATGCAGTACTTCTTCGCGACCGAGTGCGTGCCCTACGAGCACCGGCTGCCGCTGTTCATGGACTCGGGCCTGCACCCCGAGCGCATGGAGCGCTTCGCCCCGTACGCCGTCACGCTGCTTGCCGACTACGGCCGGATCTCGCGAAACTGGGTGTACTGGGCGCACGAGCGCGGCCTCATCCAGGGCAAGCGCCTGGGCCTGTACTACGGCGCCGGGAACATCGACGGCATCGACCCGGGCGTGCGTCAGGCTCTCGACGAACTCGGCTACGAGCTGGTCGAGGAGGTCACCACCAGCTCGTCGGCCACGGGCGGCCCGCAGGACGGGGTCGCCGCGCAGCGCTTCGCGGCGGCACGGGTCGAGGTCGCGATCCTCGCGGTCAGCAGCCTCGCCCAGACCAACTTCATGCACTCGGCCAACGGCCTCAACTACCGCCCGACCTACCTCGGGGCCGACTTCTTCACCGTCACCGCGGACACCGCCGCGAGCACCTTCCCGGCGGACCAGTACGACGGCACCTACGCCATGACCTCGTACCGCTTCGGCGAGGTGTCCGCGGGTCTGGGGCACACCCCGGAGGCGCAGTTCTGCATCGACCGCTACGCCGCGCACAGCGGCCGACGCATCGACCCACAGCAACGGCCCGCCGAGTGGTTCATGCTCCTGGCCGGCTGCGACGTCGCCGCGGTCGTCCACGAGGGGCTGGTCAACGCCGGCAACGCCGTCGACAAGGACCGCTTGATAGCCGGCATCGAGCAGATCGAGAGCAAGCCCCTGGGCATCGTCAGCGACGTCACCTTCGGACCGGGTGACCACACCGGCGCAGAGCTGCAACGCACGCTGCAGTGGCACGCCGACTGCACCTGCTGGATGGCGATCGGAGCGTTCGAACCCTGGTTCGTGCCGTGACCTTCCCGTTGGGCTTCGAGGTACCACCCGAGGCGATGCTCGGACTCGTGACCGGGTTGACCTACGGGTTGCTCGGCGTCGGTATCACGCTGATCTACAAGGCCAACCGGATCCTCAACTTCGCGTACGGCGAGATGGGTGCGCTGACGGCGCTGCTGTTCGTGCACCTGGTGGCCGGTCGATCCTGGCCCTACTGGGTGGCGCTTCCGGTGGCGCTGGCGGTGGCCGGGGCGGTGGGTGCGGCGATCGAGGTTGGGATCATCCGCCGGCTCGCACGCACGCCCCGTCTCCTCGTGCTCGTGGCCACGATCGGACTCGCGCAGCTGCTGTTCGTGTTGAGCACGCTGGTTCCGCGTGAGGGCCTGGGACAGGCGAGCTTCCCACTGCCGTTCGCACCGACCATCCAGATCGGTTCGGTCACGGTGCCGCCCGGGCACGTGCTGATCCTCGTCGCCGCGCCGGTCATCACGGCCGCCATCGCGCTGTTCCTTCGGCGGTCACGGATCGGGCTGGCGAGTCGGGCCGCCGCGGACAACGAGGACGCCGCCCAGCTCACCGGCATCCCCGTGCACCGGATCTCGCTGGCGATCTGGATCCTGGCCGGCATCCTGGCCGTGGTCGGCGCCATCCTCGTCGGCCCCACCCGTCCGGTGCTCTCGAACGTCGCGACCGGTCCCGACCTGATGCTCCGCGGTCTGACCGCTGCGGTGTTCGGTGGGCTCGTGAGCCTGCCGATGACGCTCCTCGGGGGCGTCCTCGTCGGCGTCGCCGAGTTCCTGGTGCTGTGGAACTACCCGACCGGCGGTGCGCTCGAGCTGGTCCTGCTCGTACTCGTGGTCGGTCTCGTCCTGTGGCGCACGGACCTCGGCGCCACCGTGCGCGACGCCGGAGCCCGCACCCTGTCGTTGGTCGGTTCCGCCTCCCGGCTGCGCCACGACCTGGCAGCCGATCCGCGTGTGCGCCGGGCACGGCGCGCGGCGGCGATCGTCGCGGTCGTCGTTCTGGGCCTGCTGCCGCTCGCGCTGACCAACTCGCACCGGGTGCTGCTGTCGACCATCGCGTTGTTCGCCGCGATGGGCTGCACGCTCGTGCTGTTGACCGGCTACGCCGGCCAGGTCTCGCTGGGCCAGTTCGCGTTCGTTGCCATCGGTGCCGTCGTCGGCGGCAAGCTGCACAGCCTCGGGTACCCGCCGGGCACCGCGGTCGTGTGGGCCACGGCGATCGGGGCGCTCGTGGCGCTCGTCGTGGGCCTTCCGGCTCTCCGGATCCGGGGGCTGTTCCTGGCGGTCACGACCCTGTCGCTGGCCGTCTTCACCTCGACGTGGTTGGTCAGCCAGCCGTGGCTGGTACGTGACGTGACGGGCGCGTCAACGCTCGAGATCCCGCGACCCGAGCTGCTCGGGATCGACCTGCAGAGCGAACTCGCCTACGCGTGGTTGAGCCTCGGCGTCCTGGCGGTCGTGGGCGCGATCGTCACGCACATCCCACGGACCGGACTCGGTCGTTCGATCGTCGCCGTGCGCGACAACGAGCCCTCGGCCGCGAGCCTCAGCGTCGAACCGTGGCGGGCCAAGCTGGTCACCTTCGTCGTGTCGGGCGCGCTCGCCTCGTTCGTCGGCTACTTCTACGGCGGCCTGCTGGTGTCGTTCTCCTCCCAGCCACAGGAGGTCTTCGGGCCGGGCCAGTCACTGCTGCTGGTCGCCATGGTCGTCTTCGGCGGCGCGGGGTCGGTGACCGGAGCGATCGTCGGGGCGCTGTTCGTGCACGGCTCGGTGTTCGTCATGGCGCCGCTCGTCAGCTCGTTCGCGGGCGACCGGATCGCCGCCGTACTGAGTGGCGCCGGCCTCCTCGTGGCGGTGCTGCAGTTCCCGCAGGGTCTCGCCGCTGAGCTGTTCCGCATCCGCGACCGCATCGCGGCCCGGATCGCCGGCGCGGCGCCGTCGCGCGACGAGGGAAGCGCGACCACAGCGCCCCGACTGCAGCAGCGATCGGAGGCAGAGCGAGCCGAACCCACCGATCTCGACGATGCCCTGCGCTGCGAGGACGTCGTCGTCCGGTACGGCGGTATCACCGCGGTCGACGGGGTCACTCTGCACGCTGCGGCCGGCGAGATCGTCGGGCTCGTGGGACCCAACGGGGCTGGGAAGACCACGTTGTTCGACGTGCTGTCCGGCCACATCCGAGGCCAGGCGGGACGGGTGCTGCTCCACGGCGAAGACATCTCCGACCTGTCTCCGGCGCTGCGGGCGCGTCTCGGGCTGGGGCGTACGTTCCAGCAGGCTCGTCTCTTCGACGATCTGACCGTGGTCGAGACGCTCCAGGTCGGACTCGAACGACACCAGCCGTACGAAGCGGTCCCAGCACTGCTCGGCCTGCCCCCGGATCGCCGGGATGGGCGCACCAAGCGCGAGGCAGCCGACGACATCGTGGAGCTGTTCAACCTCGGTGAGTACGCCCACCGACCCATCCGGGAGCTGTCGACCGGGACGCGCCGGCTCGTCGAGCTTGCCACGATGGTCGCGCTCGCCGCCCCGGTGCTGTTGCTCGACGAGCCCGCCGCGGGAGTCGCGCAGCGAGAGGTGGAGGCGCTGACGGGTGTGCTGCAGGACGTCCGTGGCCACCTCGACGCGACGATCGTCCTCATCGACCACGACGTGCCGATGGTGAGCGCCATCTCGGACCGGCTGTACGTCCTGGCCGCGGGACGGGTCATCGCCGAGGGCGATCCGGACACCGTACGGGACGACCCCGCCGTCATCGAGGCCTACCTCGGTAGGGACGACCGGGCGCTGGTGCGTTCGGGGACCTGACAGGAGGACGACCGTGAGTCAGACCGTGACCTCGAGCGACTACGCGCGTGTCGCCACGGGCGACACGATCTTCGACGCCAACGGGCGGCGGGGTCGCCCCGAGAACCTCACGTACCGCGAAGCGCTCCACGCGACGTACCGTGGTCCGTACACGAACTGGGAGACCAAGCCCTGGGACGGCCTCGTCTCCAACCGTCCCGGGTTGATCGATAGCGACCCGGAGCGTGGACTGATCCTGACGATGCCAGCGGGGCAGGCCGAGGACGGCTCGTACACGACGCGGGACTTCGCCAGCGCTCCACACGGTGTCGACTACGCCAGCCACTTCGTGGACTGGGCACGCGATGACAGCGCCCATCCCAACCTCGTCATGCCGGGCCGGACCGCCATCTTCGACGGTGTGCGACTCGACGTGCTCCACCTCGGCGACGGCGTCAAGGGCACCGGCGGCTGCTGCCTGCAGGACTGGACCGGCATCGACTTCGAGACCATGGCCATCCACGGCAACACGGCACGGTCGCGCTACCAGGGCTTCGGGTTCGCGTGGCTGCCCCAGGACTCGCTGTTCCCGCGCCTGCACCGTCTGGGCGAACGCTTCTCGCGGTACCAGGATGCGTTCAGCGAGCCCGTCGGCGAGGGCATCGCCCCGATGTACGTGATCCTGGCGCAGATCGGCGGCTGGGCGAAGGCGCGCAAGGTCCACGTCGATGCGGACGCACCGCACACCGTGGCGTTCCACTGGACCGCCGATGGTCGGACCCTTCAGTGCTGGCTCGACGAGCAGCTCGCGCTCAGCGTCACCGAGGGCGACTGGGCCATCCCCGCGGGGGTGCACACCCGCGGCCGCGCGCGCTTCAACCGCTCCGGCCTACACGCGTGCGCGTGGCAGGACAACGGGTCTGGCAACCCCGAAGTCGGCGGTGTCGCCGGCAACCCCGAGGACGACCAGCCCTACAGCGTCGAACGTCTCCGCATCATCGAGACCGCCTGACACGAGCGGCGTGATCGGATGAACTTGAATACTTGGATACACCACAACGCCCCCAAGTATTCAACCTCGTGCGTTGGCGGTCGGGCGCTGCAGCCCGACCGATGCGGTCTCGATCGCCGCGCCATGCCACCCGCTCAGGAGCTGACCCTCCACCGATCCCTCGTGCCCGCCCTCGGCGATCTCAGTCCGAGGCAGCCGCACGACGAAACGCGCACCCCCGAGCGGGGTGTCCTCAACGCGGACCGATCCTCCGTGGAGGTGGACCAGCCGTTGCACGAGCGCGAGACCCACTCCCGTCCCGGGTGATGGGTGCGACGGGTCGAGTCGCAGGAAGGCCTCGAAGACCCGTTCCTTGTCCTCATCGGGTACGCCGGGGCCCTCGTCCTGCACGCTGAGCACCAACGCGCCGGGCACCGCTCGGAGCACGACATCGATACGCGTACCGGTGGGCGCGTACTTGACCGCGTTGAGGACGAGGTTGTCGATGATCCGCTCGCAGGCGGCAGGGTCGACCGAGGCGGCGACCACGTCGGCATCGACGTTGACCTCGTGTGAGGTGATCTCGAGCCGGGCGACGGCCCGACGCAGGAGGGCGTGGAGTTCCGTGGGCACGTAGCGCGGCCCGATCATCCCGCGACCGAGGCGTTCCACGTCGAGCAGGTCTCCCAGCAACGCGTCGAGACGGCGCGCCTGCGCGTCGAGCCGCCCGATGAGCTGTTCCGACACCTCCGTCGGCAGGTCAGCGAAGCGGCGGTGCAGCGTCTCGGATGCCGCAAGCACAACCGCCAGCGGCGTGCGCAGCTCATGCGACACGCTCGACAGGAACGCGTCCTTCGCCTGCCGGAGTTCGGCGTCCTCGATGACCGCGCGGGCGTGAGAGGCGACCGCAGCCAGGACCGTCATCTCCTCGTCCCGGAACCCGTCGACGTCGCTGAGGGGGTCGCGCGCCACGAACGCGATGTAGCGGCCCTGACCGAGTGCGAGCGCGTGGGTGATGGCGGTGCAGCGACCACGCTGGTCGAGGGTCCGTACCGGAGCTCCCTCCTCGAGCGAATCCGCGAGTGCATCGGGCACGTCGGCAACGCGGATCAACGGCGAGACCTGATCGTCGGCGCCGACGGTCATGGACCACGTGTTCCCGCCGGAGCGTCGGAGGTACAGCTCGAGCGTGTCGGCCCGCGTGTGGGTGCGCAGGGTCCGCGCAACTGCCGCCAGGATCCCGTCGAGATCCTGGCTCGCCTGGGTGTCGCGCGCCAGGGTGTAGAGCATCCCAAGGACCTGGCGGTCGGCACGCTCGTCGAGGTAGCGCTTGTAGCCCTTCGCCAGGAGCACGACCGGCACCGTGAGGATGACGGCTGCCTCCGGGCGTAGGACCACGACGAGCACGGCGATCAACGCGATGGCCGTGGTCGCGACGGCCATCGGGAACGCCAGCCGGAAGACGTCACGCAGGACCCGGCGGTCGAAGGTGCCGTTGGACACGCTGATCGCGAGCCAGACGCACCCGCTCCCTGACAGGGCTGCCGTCACCGTTCCTACGAACGCTGCCGCCAGGGCCTCGATGGACGGGTCGACCGGGGGCGTCCCGGTGGCGGGGCCGACCACGGCCCAGAACACCCCCAGGAGGATGCCGGCCTCGAGCGTGTACGTGCTGAGGTTGAACACGAGCTTGATCGGCTGGCGGCGGTCCACGAGCATGGCCAACAGGCCACCGCCGAGCCGTGCCACGACGACCTCGAGAGGACCGATCAGGAACAACCCAGCCACGAGCGGCAGTTCGGTCAGCAGGAACGAGTGCGACTCCCCGCGGACGTGCAGCACCAGCGGGTAGCGCTCGACGAGACACGAAGCGGCGAGCAGTGCCATCCACACGACGCCGAACTCTGCGATGGGCCCGTCGCGCAGGCGCTCGGCGAGGATCACGAGGCCGGTGCCGGCGACGCACACGAGGACCGCCAGTCCCGACACGACGGTCAGGGACTGGCTGCCGCCCGGTCGTGTGCGGGTTGCCATCGCCACCTTCCTCGATCGCAGGCACCGTGGCGATCCACCCCACGGCCCCGAACCACGCGCTCTGGTGTCTCACGTTCTGTGATGGTTGAAGCACATTAAGTGAACACCCCCTCGGGCCGGTGACGGATGGCACGGTATGACCATCTTCCGCCCACCCAGTCGGAGGGGCCCGAGCGGACGGGTCGTCAGTGCGACATCGCGAACGTCGGTCAGTCCGGGTTGCCCGGGAACGCTGGAGGGACGGTCCGTCCGCTCCACAGATCGTCGTCGATGACCTGCAGCACCAGTTCCTCGAGCATCCCGGTGTCGAACTCGAGCAGGTGGTACAGCTCTAGGCTCTCGCCAACCGCCGAGTGCCACCGGACCAGGACCTCGTCGTCATCCCGGTCGAGCTCGACCGACAGCGCCCGTTGCGGCCGCACGTCGACGGTGGCGAAGCGCGCGAGGTACTCCTCGCCGCTGGCGCTCCAGCCCGCGCGGACGGTCACGCTCGATCCCAGGTCGCGGACCTTCTCGACGAGCTCGGCGAGGCGATCGGCCAACTCGGCGTGACGCGCATCCTGTCGCTGCCGCCGCTCGCGCTCCTCCTGCGCCCGTCGCTCCTCGGCGGCCTCGACCGCGCGGTCCATCTCCTGCTCGGCGCTCGCTCGCTCCTGGGCGAGCTGCTCGTTGCGCGCCACACGTTCGCGGAGCCGGGCTTCGAAATCACTCACGTTCGCCGTCCTGGTGGGCGTCCAGGCGAAGGTAACGCTAGTGGTCGCCATGTCGGCGTTCAGGGGCCGCAGGATCACCCGTCGGAGGCGATACGACCAAGCTCATGGTGCTCACGAGACGACGACCCGCCGCGCCCAGCGTCACAGGTAGGCGCCTCCACGCTCACGCGGCGTCGGCGCCCCGCCGCTCAGGAGTCGTACCGTCCCCGTCGTGCCGTCGACCTCGATGAGGTCGCCGGTGCGGATACGGGTCGTGGCGTCCTGCGTTCCGACCACGGCGGGCACGCCGAACTCACGTGCGACCACGGCGGCGTGGGACATCGAGCCACCGAGGTCGGTCACGATCGCCCCGGCGTAGGCGAACAGCGCCGTCCAGCCGACGTCGGTGACCTTGGTGACCAGCACCTCGCCGGGCTCAAGACCATCCAACGACTCCAGCACGCGCGCGCGTCCGACGTAGGTCCCCGGCGCGGCGGGCAGACCTTCGATGGTGTCGCCCTGCCGACGCTCCTCGGTCGGCTGCCAGCCGATCGTCAGGAAGCCCGGCAGGTGCTGCGACGCCAGCCGCTCGCGCTCACGGCGACGACGCGCGACCACGGCGGCGGTGTCAGCCGGTGGATGTTTGACCTCGTCGAGCGTGAGGTAGAAGACGTCGTCGCCAGAGGGGAGAGTCCCGGCCTCAGCCAGGCGGGCGCCCCGCTCCCTGGCAGCCAGGCGCAGGGCGTGGGTGAGACGCATCGCCGCATCGCGCGCACGCTCCCGGGTCCTCAGCTGCTTGCCGGCAAGCGACACCAAGCGCCGCTGGATGAACCCTCGCGGCGTCGCGGCCTCCGACGCGCGACCGGTCGCCCCCATGGCCTTGGCGATGGCTTCGATGAGCAGGTCAGGGCGGTCGGCGAAGACGTCGTTGGCGAGCTCGGTCTCCCCCGGTCCGCGGTGTCCGACCGTGTCGAGGAGCCACTCGAGATCGCGGGCGAAGCCGGGATGTGACCGCCGTACCTCAGCGAGTGCGTCACCGGGCGACCGTGACCGCAGCACCTCCGTCAGCGCGCCATCGTCACGCGCTCGCCGGGCGAGCCGCTCGACACCCTGGATCGTGGCGGCGCTCGCCAGGCTCGCCCCACCGGTCCGCAGCCGCGCCGCCGCCTCGACCCCGACGACGCGCTCGAGGGTGCTCCACGCCCCCCCGGAAACCATGTTCATGATGCACGCCACGTTCCAGGCCTGGACGAGCTGGTCGTGCACGAGCCCGAGGTGTGCGACGAGTCGCGGATCCGACAGCGCGCGTAGCTGTGCGGGAGTCAAGGTCAGCTCGTCCGCATCCGCGTGCGCCCGCTCCGCCTCGCGAGCGAGGCCGGCCATCCGCGGGGCTCCCCGGAAGGCCAGTCGCAGGCCCTGCACGACGTCACGCAACGTGGGGCGGGGACGCTCGGTCGGCATCGGCTTGCCGAGGTACTGGTGGTCGATGTCGCCCGGCGTCATGCCGGGAACCATCTCCGACATCTGCCTCGTGGCGGAGATGTTGACGTACATGCGGTGGCCGAGCGAGACCGGTCCACGATGCACCAGCTCCTCGGCCACCGGACCGGAGAACCCGAAGATGTCGGAGATGCCCTGCGCTGAGGCACGCAGGGCGTTGAGCGCCACGGTGAGCGTCAACGGGGTCATCGGCCCCGGGAAGGCCTCGGACACGTTGGTCGAGGTGTACTCCTCGTAGCGTGGGTCCAGGGGACAGTCGAACTCCCCCCGGTATGGCTCGGGGAGCAGGTCGACCAACACACCGCCATCGCTCGGACGCGTGGGGATCGGTTCAGGTTCGACGTACGGCAGGCGCCACGGCAGGCCGAACACCTTGGGACCCACGCTGACGAAGCGCGAGCCGGCGCGTGCCATGTCGCGGGCCGTCTCGGCGCTCGACCAGGCGAGGTCGAAGCCCCAGTCCTCGCGCAGCCGCGTCGTGTCGACGATGGGGAAGTCGCGCAGCGCAGCCATCGCCTCCGGGTCGACCTCGCTGGCACCGAGCCGGAACATCGCCTTGACCATCTTCAGAGCGGCGTCCTCGCTGAGCTCGACGTAGCGGCGTCCGGTCAGCTCCGCGAGCTGACGCATGTCGAGCTCGTCGTCAGCGGCGACGTTGACCGGCCCGGTCGGCCCGCCGAGCGCCGCCGTGGCGAAGAAGCGCCCCGCGTCGTCCTGGTGGACGAACTGGAACGTCATCCCGGCACCCTTGATGCCGGTGACGACCGGTGCGGTGAACACCCGCGCAACCGAGTTCTCGACGCGGCGACCGAGCACGGTCCCGAGTCGTACCAGCACGTGATCGAGACCGCTCGCGGAGATCTCCTGCTCCATCAACTTCTTGTGGAACGCGTAGTCGAAGTCCGGCGACGCGTGGAGCTCGTCCGTCTCGCGCCAGCGTCCCTCGTGACCGGGGTCGGACCCGTACGCGGTGACCGACGAGCAGAACACCAGGCGCCTGACGCCCTCGTCCAGGCAGGCGTCGATGAGGTTGCGGGTGCCACCGACGTTTATGGCTTCGGTCTCGTCGTGGGTCAGTCGGACGCTGACGGCCCACGCGAGGTGGACCACCGCGTCGACCCCCACGACGGCCTTGCGGACCGCGTCGGCGTCGCGGACGTCGGCCGCGACGAACGCGACGTCATCCGGGAGCGCGGCGGGGCGGTTGCGTGCCATGAGGGTGACGTGCGCGCGGTCACGGAGGTGACGCATGACGCCGGTGCCGACGGCACCGGTGCCACCCGTCACGAGGACCCGTGGCATCCCGAGCGCTCCGTCCCCCATCACCCGCCTCCTAAGTACTAACCTAGTTAGACGATACCGCTTCGCGCGTGCTGAGGCACGCCTCCACCAGGGGGACGGGACGGTGGCGATCGACACGTCGGACCTCGACGACGAGCTGTGCACGTGGCCGGGGACACGGTCGCTGTGGACCCGTGGCAACGCGGTCGACCAGTGGCCGCACCCGGTGACACCGCTGACCCAGGATCTCGTCCTGGCGAACCAGGAGCGCGGCATCGGGGTGGCGTTCGACCAGGAACTGGGATTGCTCGACGATCCGGGCCCGTGGTCGTTCGCGGGCTGCTTCTACGGTTGGACGTGCGTCGCCGTCGAGCCCGTCGCCCGGATGGCCGACGCGATCCCGGGGTTCTCCGCCGCAGCGGTCTACGAGCAGTACTTCTCGGTGGAACGTGATCCCGCGGCACCCGAGGTGCCACGACGCAAGCTGGTCAACCCGCTGCCCCTGATCCCCCTGGGTGCCCGCTTCGCCCGGGCGTCGCGGTCCTTCCCACGCCGTATCGCGCGGTACCGCGACGAGGGCGCCAGACAGCTCCGAGCCGATCGGACACGTGACTGGAGCGATGAGACCGACGGGGCGCTCCTGGAACGTCTCGACGCCGCCCCGCCCCGGATCACCGCGTGGCGCGTGCCGCTCGTCCTCAGCAACGTCATCGCAGCGCCGCAGTTCGAGAAGGTGACCGCGCAGCTCCGCACCCTCGACGACGGTGACGGCTCGCTCGTCCCGAGGCTCCTCGGCGGAGCGGGCGGGTACGAGGTTGGCGACGCCACGGCAGCCCTCGCGGACGTGGCGGCAGGACGCTCGAGCCTCGAGGCGTTCGTCGACCGCTACGGCCACCGCGGGATCAACGAGTACGAGCTCGCCGCGACTCCCTGGGCTGACGACCACGACGGTCTCGCCCGCCTCGTCGACCGCGTGGGTACACGGTCACAACCGGCGGGGCGCGGGGCGCAGGCGCGCGCCGAGGCCCTCGACGAGCTGCGTGCCCGCACGTCGCGGTCGAGGTACCGACGGGTGATCGCGAAGCTCGGCCGGCTCGACGAGCAGATGCGACTGCGCGAGAACGCCAAGTCCCACGAGGTCATGCTGGTGGCCAGCCTGCGCTACGTCGTACGCGAGGTGGGGCGCCGCCTCGCGGACCGAGGACTCGCCGACGCACCCGATGACGTGTTCTTCCTCCGGCCCCCCGAGCTGAGGACCGGCCTCGAGCGGGGACTCGACCTCCACGACGTCGTGACGCGTCGGCGCCGGACCCACGAGACGGCAGCGACGCTCGATCTCCCGCTGATGCTCGAGGTCGAGCGCGGCCACCTCGGGCCCATACCACCCGAGCGCTTCACCGCCCTCGGCCTGCTGCCGCCAGCTCCGGAGCCCACCGAGGTCCAGCGTGAGCTCCACGGCCTCGGCGTCGCACCGGGGGTCGTCCGGGGTCGGGCGCGCATCGTGAGCGACCCGCACATCGCCGAGTTCGAAGCTGGCGACATCCTCGTCGCCCGCAGCACCGACCCGGCCTGGACCCCGCTGTTCCTGCACGTCGGCGCGGTCGTCATCGACCTGGGGGGACCCATGTCGCACGGCGCGATCATCGCCCGGGACCTCGGCATCCCGTGCGTCATCAACGTCAAGCGCGGTACGACCGACCTGCAAGACGGAGCGACCATCGAGGTCGACGGCGTCTCGGGGACCGTCCGCGTCGTCGACGCGGCCACCTCGAGCACCGGGTGACCCCGCCGCGCGAGTACGGCGACGCCGACGAGCTCGCCCACCCGGCCGGTCCCGACCCATCGTGGCAGGAGAGCTGGTTGGTCGTGGCCGGCGACCTGCACCAGGACATCGGGGTGTTCGCTCGGATCGGTCGCTACCCGGGGTCGGGGACCGCAGACGTGGCCCTCGGGGTGTTCGACCGTGAGCACCGCTTCCGGACGGTCCTGACCGGCGTCCCGCTGTCGCCCGAGGACGGCGACGAGGTCCCCGTCGGGGCGTGTCGGATCCGCTACGACGGTGCGCTGCGCCTGCACTTCGACGACGCCGATGCGAGCGTCGACCTGCGCTTCGACGATGTGACGCCCCGCTGGCGGTACTGGGACGTCGCCGCCGAGCCCGAGCTCGCCGCCCGCATCGCCGCGGACCACTTCCAACGGTCGGGGCGCGTCACCGGCACGGTGCGGATCGGGACGAGCATCCACCGCTTCGACGGGCTCGGCCATCGCGATCACTCGTGGGGACCCCGGGCGTGGAGCGACGTCCGCACGAGCCGGTGGTTCGTCGGGACGAGCGGGGCGGAACTGTCGTTCACGATGGCACTCATCGGCCTCGGAACCGAGCCGGTGCGGACGGTCGGCTACGTCGTGCGGAACGGCGCCCCGACCAGGATCGCCTCCGCCGATGTCGTCGTGCACCTCGAGGTCGATGGTTACACCCACCGGGGCGGCGCGGCCCGGGTCGTGTTCGCCGACGGGACGACCCTGGGGTTGCACCACCGGGTGATCGACGGCGTCGTGATGCCGCTGCACGGGCTCCGGGTGGTCGAGGGCATCGGCCGCGTCGTCACGGATGACGGGCTCGAGGGGTTCGCCGATCTCGAGGTCTGCAACCATCCCGATGGGCGCCCGTCCGCGGACACCCGCGCCGCCCCGGCCGTCGCCGCGAACGACCGTGACGGCCTACACCGGAGGTCGCTGCCCGTGACCGATGGAGCCGCGCTCCGCGTGACCGCCTCAGGCGGAGGTGACCTTCAGGGGTAGCGCGTCGACGGTCACGCCGTCTCCCCTTCCTGCCTCGTCCACGGTGTGCTCCTCTCGCTACCGTCAGGCACGCGCGCCCCAGCCTGAGGACGAGCCATCCTCTGAAGAAGTCAGACATCAGTGCCGGACCCCAGGAGCGTCCACCCTCATGCACCCAGCCACGGTCCCCGCGACGACCGCCGAGGTGCTCGGGCGCACCATCACCTTCCCCGTCCGCATCCGCACGGCACGGCTGAACGCCGCCGTCTTCCGCGCCGCGAGCGACGTGGCCACCACGTGCCTGCCGCCGGGGCTGACGCCCGTGCTCATCGCCCCGGGGACCACCCTGGTCGCCGTGTTGGTCGTCGACTACAGCGACAACGACCTCGGTGACTACGACGAGCTCGGGATCACCGTGCCGTGCTTGCCGTCGGGATCGGCCCAGCCATCGCTGGGCGAGCTGCTCGGGGGTCTACGCAGTGGGGCGATGGGCACCTACGTCATCCACCTTCCGGTCACGCAGGAGTTCACTCGCGCCGCCGGCAACCAGCTGTGGGGTCTGCCCAAGACCGTCGACGACCTGGCCGTCCGTCGCAGCGACCGGGTGGTCACGTGCTCGTGGCGACGAGACGAACGGGAGATCGCGCGGGTCGCGCTGCCGTCACGGCCGGGTGGTCAGGACGTCGGCGTCGAGGTGGTCGGCTACGCGGGGTCGCCGGACGGTCTGATCGCGACCTACAGCCGTATGGCACTCAGTGGCGTGTCGCTCCATGCCGGGGGGCGCATCCGGTTCGGTGATCACCCCGTCGGCCGCGAGCTGGCGCGGCTGTTCCGTTCCGATCGTGCCATCGCCTCGGTGGCGGTGGAAAACTTCGCGTGCGAGATCGACCCGGCGGTGCCGCTGGCCACGTGAGCCGGGCTCACCCGATGTGGCCGCGGTGGACCTGCTCCTCGTCGAACGTGTTGCCCTCGGCGGGGATCGGGTGGGCTCTCAGGATCCGAGCCAGGTGCACCGTGTTGTGCGCCATCCACCGGCACGTGCGCTGCGTGTAGGCGTGGTCCTGCCCGCCTGCCTCGATGAACGATGGGCCGGGCCCTGCCGCACCGACCCAGTACGTGTCCGCGTTCGGCGGGATCGCCAGGCCGAGATGGCTGAGGTTGAACAGCGTGGTCTCGGCGGCGGCGTGCGCCCCGTCCTCGTTGCCGGTGACAACGACCCCGCCCACCTTGTTGTACAGCGGGTACTGACCCACCTCGTTGCGCTCGTTGTAGGTCCCGTCGAGGCGCTCGATGACCAGCTGCGCGACCGAGCCGCGCACGCCGAACCAGATCGGCGTCGCGATCACGAGGATGTCGCACGCCTTGACCTTCTCGAGGATCTGTGGCCACTCGTCACCCTCGCCCTCATCGGAGGTGACCCCGAACGGGATGTCGTGATCGACGACGCGGATCACCTCGGACGTGACGTTCATCTGGTCGTACCACGAGATGACCATGTCGACCAGTGCCTGGGTGTTGCTCACCTCGGGGGAACGCTTGAGCGTGCAGTTCAGGAACAGCGCTCGGAGCGAAACCGCTTCGATCTCAGCCACGACAGCCTCCTGGTCGGGTCGTGCTACCGCTTCGCTACTTGAGCAGCTCGCGATCGTGCTACCGCTTCGCTACTGGAGCACTCGCGGCGCCGGAAGGTAGTCCGACGCCGCGCTGGCCGGCCCGGGTCGTTCGCGGACCGGCCAGCGCCCTCAGCGTCAGATGCTCACGACCCGGTCGGCCGCGACCACGGCTTCGGCGAAGTCCTTCGGGGAGATGAACCGTGCGTTCTTCCCCTCGAGATCGCTGTCGAGGACCCCACGGGCCCTCCCACAGCCACCTCAGACGTAGACCGGGACCTCGTGCTCGATCACCTTGGACCACAGCTCCTCGAGCGGGGGCCACCCCACACCGTGCACGTGCTCCACGATGTCGTCCTTCATGAAGTAGGTGGCCTCCGCCAACAGACCGATCTGGGGCTGGTGACCAGCCTCGATCGCTCCGATCGCGCTCACGAACGGGATGCTCCCTCGAGTGGGATCATCCGATCCGTGACTCGTCGTGTACAGGATCGTCGCCAAGCGTCCTCCTTCCGCCGCCGGCAACCGGTCGAGCATCAGGCGGGCGGAGGCCGCTCGTCAAGGGGTTCGGTGGATCCGACTGGCGGCTACGTGAGGCGGTCCAGCCAGCCGACGATCAGATCCCCCAGACGGTCCGGTGCCTCGAGCGACGGGAGGTGAGCCACACCGTTCATGACGGCGAACTCGGCGTGCGGCACGCGCTGGGCGACCTCGGACGACAGCCACACGATGCCGGGGACGTCGAGGCTGCCCACGATGACGAGCGTGGGGACCTCGATCTCGGTCAGACGCCTGAAGGACTCGGGGCGCTCGGACTGAGGGCCGGGGTCGGGGGCCCGGAGCGCGACAGGGTTCATCGCCAGGAAACGCTCGCGGACGGCAGCATCGACCCGTCCCCCGTGGCCAGGACCATCGAGCCACAGCTCCGCCTCGTGGCGGTTCGCCGCTTCGATGTCCCCACGCCCCGCCGCCTCCTCGGCCGCCGTCTCGAGTTCGGCTTCGCGAGGCGAGGAGGGTGGCCACGGGACGCCGGAAGCCGCCGTCCCGATCAGGACGAGCCCGAGCACCCGATCGGGGTGCGAGAGGGTGGTGTCGAGGGCAACTGCGCCCCCCATGGAGTTGCCGACCAGCACCACACGTTCCACCCCCCGCTCGTCCAGCACCCCGACCAGATCATCGACGTGCGAGAACGGTTCTGCCTCGTAGGTCGACTCGCCGAACCCGCGTCGGTCGTAGGCGATGACGCGGTAAGAGCCGGCGAGCACGGAGCGGACATCGTCCCAGCTCGTGCGGTCGGCGACCCCGGCGTGCAGGAGGACCACGGCATCGCCGGATCCCGCATCGTCACCGATGATCACCGCGGCTCCGGCGGACACCTCGAAGCAGGTGACGGGATCGGACACGATGCCCCTCCCAGTCAGGTCGCCGCCTCGTCGCACGCAGCCGCGAGGTCCAGATCCTTCTGGGTCACTGCCCCGGCGCTGTGCGTCGACAGCTCGATCCACACCTTGTTGTAGACGTTGCGGATCTCGGGGTGATGGTCGGCCGCCTCGGCAGCGTCGGCGACCCGGTTGATGAAGGTGATCGCGTCCATGAAGGAGTCGAACGCGTACTCCCGCGATACCACCTCGCCGTCGTACTCCCAGCCCTCGCCCAGGGCGGCTTCGATGGTCGAGCGGTCCAGTGGTTCAGCCATGGGGCCAGTCAACCACTCAGGTACGGTCGCTGCATGGCCGTCCTGCCGATGTTCCCCCTCGGGAGCACCGTCCTCCCCCACGTGCTGCTGCCTCTGCACGTGTTCGAGGAGCGGTACCGCGCCTTGGCGCGCCGGCTCTCGGCGGAGCCCGACTTCGGCACGGTGCTGATCGAGCGCGGCCACGAGGTCGGTGGCGGCGACACCAGGTTCACGCACGGCACGCTCGTGCGCACCCTCGACGCCGAGGAGCTGCCAGACGGACGCTGGGTGGTCGCCGCGGTCGGCGTTCAGCGGTTGCGGGTTCTGGAGTGGCTCGATGACGACCCCTACCCGCGAGCCGAGATCGAGCTGCTCGAGGATCGCCCCGCCGCCTCCGAGGAGGCCGATCGCGTACCGCAGCTGCAGGCACGTCTCGAGCAGGTGCTCGACCTGCACCGCCAGGTCGGCGGTGGCGTGCCCGACGTGGACACGACCCTCGCCCCGGACCCCGTCGTCGCGACGTGGCAAGCCGCAGCACTCGCTCCGCTGCAGCAACTCGACCGCCAGCAGCTGCTGGGGATCGACGTCCCGGCAGCACGGCTCGACCGGGTCCTTTCGCTGCTCGACGACACCGAGCAGCTTCTCCAGGCCTTGTAGGGCCGCGCCAAGATGCGATGTGAACCACTGCTAACGTTGCATCTGGCGATC
Source organism: Actinomycetota bacterium (assembly GCA_019347575.1). Lineage (NCBI taxonomy): Bacteria > Bacillati > Actinomycetota > Actinomycetota bacterium. The sequence continues at coordinate 27,018 of JAHWKY010000018.1, forward strand.
GTGGAGGCGACCCGGGTGCGCACGAGCCCGTTCACCGATGAGCACGACCAGCTGCGCGCTGCCGTCCGGCGCTGGGTCGAGGACGAGCTCGCCCCGCACAACCGCGAGTGGGAGGACGCCGAGCTCTTCCCCGACGAGGTGTTCCACCGCGCCGGCGAGCTGGGGTTCCTCGGCCTGTCGATGCCCACCGAGTACGGCGGCCAGGGGGGCGACTACTGGTCCACCGTCGTGTTCGGCGAGGAGATCATGCGCTGCGGCAACGGCTCCATCCCGATGGCGCTCGGCGTCCAGACCGACATGGCGACGCCTCCCATCCTGAAGTTCGGCACCGAGGAGCAGAAGCAGGCCTACCTCGTGCCAGCCCTGGCCGGGCAGAGGATCGCTTGCATCGGCATCAGCGAGCCCGAGGCTGGCAGCGACGTGGCCCGCATCCGTACCCACGCGCGCCGCGACGGGTCCGACTGGATCATCAACGGCTCCAAGATCTTCATCACGAACGGGGTGCGCGGCGACTTCGTGACGATGGTGGTGCGCACGGGCGAGTCGCTCGACCCGGCGGATCCGTGGAGCGGCATCTCGCTGTTCCTCGTCGATACCGACCTGCCCGGCTTCCACGTCGCCCGCAAGCTCGACAAGGTCGGGATGCGCGCGTCGGACACGGCCCAGCTGCACCTCGAGGACGTCCGCGTGCCGGGCGATGCCCTCCTGGGCGTCGAGGGCCAGGGCTTCAAGCAGATCATGTGGGAACTGCAGGGTGAGCGACTCATCGCCGCGATCCAGGCGGTAGCCGGGGCGCAGCTGACCTTCGAGCGCTCGCTCGCGTACGCCAAGGAACGCGAGGCGTTCGGCCGCCCCATCGGGCGGTTCCAGGTCCAGAAGCATCGGCTGGTGGACATGGCCACGCGCATCGAGGCGGTGCGCCGACTGCTCTACGACTGCTGCGACAAGTGGAACCGGGGCGTGTACGCCGTCACCGAGATCGCCCAGGTGAAGCTCGCCGCGGCCCTCATGGCGTTCGACATCGCCGACGAGGCGATGCAGCTACACGGCGGCTACGGCTACAGCACCGAGTTCCCTATCGAGCAGTCCTGGCGCGACGCCCGGCTCATCCGCATCGGGGGCGGCACCGACGAGGTGCAGCGCGAGATCGTCGCCAAGCTCATGGGACTGTGAGGAGACCGCTATGACCGCACTCGACCTCACCCCGACGACCGCCAACGACCAGACGGCGCTCCCGCTCTATGCCGAGGAGCACGGGTCGCTGCGCGAGAGCGCTCGCGCGTTCGTGCAGAACGAGCTCGCCCCTCACGTCGAGGACTGGGAGACCGCCCGCGACTACCCACGCGAGGTCTTCGCCAAGGTCGCGGCACAGGGCTACTTCGGGCTGAAGTTCGACGAGCGCTGGGGAGGGTCCGGCCCCGACTACCTCGCCCAGGCGGTGTGGATCGAGGAGCTCGCCAAAGCCGGCTCGGCCGGGGTCGCCGCGGACCTCGGGGCGCACAGCGACCTCGGGATGCTCTACGTCGATCGCGCGGGCACGGACGAGCAGCGGGAGCGCTACCTGCGCCCCGGCATCGCCGCCGAGACGCTCGGGGCGCTCGCCATCACCGAGCCCGGCGCAGGCTCCGACGTCGCGGCCATCGCCACGCGTGCCACCCGCGACGGGGGCGACTGGGTCCTCAACGGCGAGAAGATCTTCATCACCAACGGGGCGTGGTGCGACTGGTACGTGGTCGCAGCCAAGACCGACCAGGACGCCGGCCACGGCGGCATCTCGCTGTTCATCGTCGACGCCGGCTCCCCCGGCGTGGAGCGGTCGCGGATGAAGATGCTGGGGTGGCGCACCTCGCACACCGGGCAGATCTCGTTCACGGACGTCCGTGTGGGGGACGAGGCGTTGCTCGGTGACGAGGGCTCGGGTTTCCTCACGATCATGAGGAGCTTCGTGTGGGAGCGGCTATCGATGTCGCTGGGTGCGGTGGCCGGGGGTGAGGCGGTCCTGCAGAAGGCCATCGCCTACGGGCGCGAACGCACCGCCTTCGACCGGCCCGTGGTGAAGTTCCAGGTGTGGCGCCACCGCTTCGCCGACCTCTCCACGAGGCTGGCGACGGCGAGGGCCCTCACCGAGCACGCGCTACGTCTGTGGGTCGCGGCGCACGAACGGGGCGAGGACGCGACCACCGGGAGGGAGGGCGACGTGCTCCTGCGGACCGCGTGCATGGCCAAGCTGGTCTCCCAACGGCTGGCCTTCGAGGTCGCCGACGAGTGCGTGCAGATCCACGGGGGCTACGGCTACATGATGGAGTTCCCCGCACAGCGCCACTGGCGCGATGCTCGCCTCGGCCCCATCGGCGGCGGCACCGACGAGATCATGCGCGAGATCATCGCCAAGACCTACGGGTTGTAGCCCAGCCAGGGGCTGCTCGGACGGTTGACCGTCCGTCGATGGGAGGGTCGTCGACACCGCCGGCCGGACGGGCTCGCGTCACGCACCGTGGCCACGGCGCCCCGATGCTGGTGAGGACGGACCGCCCCGACCGAGGAGAACCGACATGGGTCTCGTCCTGCTCCTGCTCCTGCTCGCGCTGCTGTTCGGCGGCGTGGGTCTGTTCGTGGAGGGCCTCAAGTGGGCGCTCATCATCGCCCTCGCTCTCGTGATCGCCAGCGCCGTGACGGGCTACCGCAGCCGCACGGTCATCCACCGGTGACGCGGAGTTCGACCTCCATATGAGGCATGCTCCCTCGCTGTCGTAGCGAGGGAGCATCCGTCTGTCCAGCCTCACCGTCCGGGAAGCGACCGCGCGAGACGACGAGCGCGTCGCGGCGTTGACGCTCGCCGCCTACGACGCGGTGGGTCGCGTCAGCGACGAGTACCGCGAGGTGCTCGCCGACGTCGCCGCGAGGCGGCGGGGCGCGACCGCGGTCCTCGTGGCCGAGCTCGACGGCGAGGTCGTCGGTTCGGTCACGTACGCGACCAGCGACAACGAGTACTTCGACTACGACCCGGCCCAGGGCGACTGCGGCTTCAGGATGCTCGCGGTCGCCCCGGAGGCCTGGGGAGGCGGCGCCGGGGCGGCGCTGATCGACGCCTGTGTGGCCCGTGCTCGGGCGGACGGGTGCTGGCGCATGACCATCCAGTCCATGGAGTACATGACCCGCGCGCACGAGATGTACCTGCGTCGCGGGTTCCGCCGCGCAGCGGCCCTCGATGCCTCCTGGCCGAGCGGCTGCGCGTACGCCTTCGTGCTCGACCTCAGCTGATCCCTGGTCAGCCCATCGTGGCGGCGTGTCGCGGGGCGATGTGGATGATGACGCGCTCCGCATCGGACTTCTTGTCGGGGTACTTGTCCTTGCCGAGGTAGCGCTTCGCGAGGTGATCGATGAAGCGCTTGTCGGGGTCCTCCTCGGTCTCGACGACCTCACCACGGAGTTCGAGGTAGCGGTAGGGGTTGTCCGGATCGAGGATCGTCATCGAGACCCGCTTGTCCCGCTGGATGTTGCGGTACTTCTGCCGATCCGTCGTGGTGCTGACCCGCAGCTCGCCGCCGTCCCAGTCGAACCAGATGGGGTGAGCCTGTGGCTCGTGGTCCGGGCCGATGCTGGACAGCACCCCGATCGCCGGGGCTTCGAGTAGATCCTCGTGCGTGGCAGGTATGACGTCGGTGGTCATCCGTCGTTCCTCCGGTGGGCGACGCTTCGACGTTACGCGTCGTACCGGAGTCCGCAGGCGCAGACCGCGGCCTTCCGGGCACCGTAGCTGGGGCAACGGCGCCGCCAGGTCCTACCCTGCGTGCCATGTGTGGACGCTACGTCTCGTTCTCGGAAGCCGATCAGCTAGCGCAGTTCTTCGACGTCGGCGAGGTGAGCACCGAGTCGCTCGACGCGCGCTACAACGTCGCCCCGACGCAGGAGGTCTACGCGATCATCCAGCGCGACGGGGACCGTCGCCTCGGGACCCTGCAGTGGGGCTTCGTACCGTTCTGGGCCGAGGACCCGAGCAAGTCGCGCAACCCGATCAACGCCCGCATCGAGGGCATCCACGACAAGCGGATGTTCAGCCAGGCCTTCGAGCGACGGCGCTGCATCGTGCCCGCCGACGGCTTCTACGAGTGGAAGAAGACCGACGAGGTCACCGCCAAGGGCAAGCCCAAGAAGCAGCCCTTCTACATCCACGATCCCGACGGTGATCCGCTCGCGTTCGCGGGCATCTGGTCATCGTGGCGTCCCGAGGGCGACGAGAACGCCGAGCCCGTCTACTCCGTCGCCATCATCACGACCAAGGCCAAGGGCCCGATGGCCGAGGTCCACGATCGCATGCCGCTGATGCTCCCGGGCGAGCTGTGGGACCGCTGGCTCGATCCCGACGTCACCGACGTCGCCGCGGTCGAGGAGCTCGTGAAGGACCTCGACGCCCCGGACCTCGAGCTGTACGAGATCTCCACCCGCGTGAACAACGTCCGCAACGAGGGCCCCGACCTCATCGCCCGGGAAGGAGGTTGAACCGCTGAACCGGTGCGTCCGGTTCAACGGTTCGACCTTCGGCGTAGCCGGGGGAGGTCAGCGGAGCAGCCAGAGGAGCACGACCCGACGGCGGCGGACGACCGCGGCGATCGCGAGGAGCAGCCCGGCCACGACGGCCGCCTGGCCGGTCTGCACCCCGGCCGGAGCGAAGCCCTCGACGGGCGTGCCCGCACCCGCGTCGCCGGCCGCCACGGCCCCGACGCCGAGAGCATCGGCGTCGTGCTGGATGGCGTTCTCCAGGATGAACAGGCCCGAGTAGGTCAGCCCGTAGTCGCGCAGTCCGTAGCGGTGGTCCTGCTCCTCGGTCGGCGTCGGCAGCGCCCCGCCGATCACCCGGATCTGACCCGCGCCGAGCGGGAGCTCGCCGAGGCTGACCCGGTCGCTCCCCGTCGTCCCGATCACGTGACCGCCGGCCCCCGTGAAGGCGGCCCGGTCGACGATCGTCATCGGCGACGCGCCGTTGCCGATGCCGTAGCCGAGGATCGCCGCCTCGACGAGCTGGCGTGCGTTGCGCCGCAGCCCCTCGACCATCGGGTGGCCGAAGTCGAGGATGTCGGAGTACGGCTGGTACACGCGGACGTCGTCGACGTCGGCAGCCGGGACGACGCCCATGCTCGCGAGCGCGTGCAGCGCCCGGTCGGTGAGCACGAGGTTGCCGCCCCGCTCGACCCAGCCCTCGATGTTGGCGTAGTACGCCTCCTCGTCGACCGACCGCCCCTCGGTGTCCTCCGGCAGGGGCACGTCCGCGAGCACGAGCGTGTCGAGCGCGTCCAGCGCGGTCGGGTCGGAGGCGACATCCGCGGACGACAGGGACACGAACGGCCGGTCACCCATGAGTCGGCTGGTGTCCTCGAACCAGCGCATGTTGGTCACCGAGTAGGGCCGCTGCTCGACCGGCTGACCATCGGCACCTATCCCGTCTGCGGCCGGACCGGGCAGACGCCCCGCACCGTCCTCGTCGCTGTCGGTCACCACGTCGGGGTTGAACACGTACCCGGCGCGGCCGAGTGGGTCGACGACGACGTTGTTGTCGTTGAACTCCTGCTGCTGGTACAGCGCGTACGCCATCGCGGTCTCGATGATCGCGCGTGACCCGTTAATGTGGTTCTCCTGCAGGTACACGTTCCACACCTTGTCCGGCACGGTGTGGTTGAGGAAGATCTCGTAGTCCATGCCGGTGACGCCGAGATCGGTGGCCATGTAGTCCCCGATGAACCCGGTGTCGGTGTAACCCAGCGTGTCCCAGACCGTGGCCCAGTGAGCCGGCTTGGTGGGGATCGCGTTCGAGACCGGGAACCCGTGGTCCTCGACCCCTCCGCCCTCGTTGCCGCCGGTCGCTTCCTCGATCTCGTTCTGGATACCGAGGTAGAGCGTCTCGTCCACCACCGACTTGGTGCGCTCGGCGATGGCCATCAGGCGCCGGTGGTCGACCGAGTCGAACTGCCCTGCCGGGTACATGATGTCGATGTAGGCGCGCGAGGTGAGCTCGCCGTGGATGTCGGCGCCGTACGCCATCTTCCCGTCGATGCCCGCTTCAGCCACCTCGTGCATGAACCGGGTGCCGAAGAGCATCTCGGTCTCCTGCAGCGGGTTGCGGCTGGAGCTGATGCGCCCGATCGTCGGCATCTGGCGATTGAGGTCCGTGCCGATCGAGTTGCCGCGGGCGTAGAGGCGGTTGCCGCCACCGCCAGTGGGGTTGACCTCGCCGACGACCCAGCCGTCGATGTTGAAGTCGACGAGGTAGACGACCTCACGCTTCAGCACCTCGCGGACCGAGTAGGTGTGGAAGATGGGCTCGCGTCCGGTCGTGGACGTGTAGTTGGGCTCGCCGTCGCTGATGTGGCCGTGGGGACCCAGCGGGTCCTCGGCGCCCATCGCGAGATCCTCCGCGGTCCGCAGACCGCCCTCGAGCCCGCCGCGCTCGTTGCCGTGCACCGACAGGGAGAACAGCAGCGTCTCCTTGTCCTCGTCGGGGACGGTGTGATCCGTGATCTTGATGACGAAGATGTCCTGGCCGTCGCCGGTGTCGTTCTCGGTGTTGGCCCGGATCCGGTCCGGTCCGGCGCTGACCGCCGCGTCGTCCTCGTAGCGATCGCGGAGCGTGAACACCGAGATCCAGCGCGGGTACAGCTCGGCGAGGTACTCCGCGCCGTGCTGGTACTCACGGAAACCGGCGGCGTTCGGGGTGTACTGCACGTAGGCGCGACTCAACGCCGCTTCGGGGAACACCCGGCCACCGCACACGGCGCGGGGCGGCCCTCCCTGGTAGCCGTCAGTGCAAACCGGCGTCGCCGACGCCGGCAGCGTCGGCACGACCAGCATGGCAGCGAGCGCCGTCGTGATGGCGAGAACGCGAACGGTCGGACGACGCATCGGGGATCCCCTCCAGGAGCTGGTTGGAGGTCTTCGCCGGTGCCGCGCCCGACTCCTGCTCCGCACCACGAGCCGACTCAGTCCCCCGCCGGAGCGGGGGGGCGCGGGTAGCGCGGCAGGTCCCCCTCGGCCTCGGCGCGAGCTGCCCCGAGGAAGCGGTAGGTCCACTCCTCGGCGAGCTTGCGGGTGCCGCAGAACACGATCGGGACGGACGGGTAGCGCACCTGGATGCGCGCGAGCTGGTCGGCCACGAAGCCCGGCTTGACGTGGTCGAGCTTGAACAGCTCCGCGTAGGCGCCTTCGACCACGACCGCGGCCCGTTCGAGCGACCCCAGCTCGGCCAGGGTGAACGCGAGCTTGCCGTCGACCAGCCGCGCAGCGAGGTCGGCCACGCTCTTGCGTTCCACGGCGGCGACGACGCGGTCGCCGACGCGCACACCGTAGTCGCCGACGGGCAGCGCCTCGCGTGCCACCTCGGCCTGCTGCCGGCTGAAGCGGTAGCCGTAACGCTCGCGGGTATCCGCGACGATGCGCAGGTCGTCGTGTCCCGACGCTCGCCGCGAGGGGATGCGGACGCCGGGGCGCGACTGCTTCGTCGTCCTGGCCGTCTGCCAGAAGATCATCTCGCGCCCGCGCCCCGAGGTGAACACGAACTGCGACCGCTTCTCGATCGGCCGGTCGACCACGAGGTCGATGGCCTTCCCGCGCCGCTCGCACACGAGTACGCCAACCTCCTCGACCACCTCGGCATCCGCGGGCCACGTGTCGATGCGGTGGCAGTACACCTTCGAGGTCCGCGGCCACGGTTCCCGCGCTGCCAGCAGCAACGGTCCGCCGTGCACGGGTAGGGACAGCAGGTACGGCAGGGTCGAGCGCGGGTTGGGGTTGCGGGCGACGACGAAGCGGGGGCCGCTCGGTGGAGGGGCGGGTGCGATCAGGGGTACGTCGACGTCGGCGGGTTCGAGACCGAGGATCCAGCCCTCGACCGAGGTGACCGCGGGGTCATCGCGCGGGGCACCCTCGGCCCGCGTCCCGAGCAACACGCCGAGCATCCCGAACAGGCCCAGCACGGCGTCGTAGCGATCCTCCCCGTTCGCGTCGTCCCCGAAGCCCTCGGCCACCGCCGCACGCAGCGGCTCCGCGACGTCGAAGCCGACCCGGGCGGCGTACGCGAGCAGCGCCCCGGCCGCCGCCGCGCGCACCTGCGGATCACGCTTGCTACCGCGCAGCTCGACCCCGACGTGGACCGCGGCCTCGGCCGGGTACGTCTCTGCCACGACCACGCCCGGAGCGTCGAGGAGGTCCGCGAGCGCCCCGTCGAACGGCCACAGCCGCGCCCCGCCGTCCACCCACGGCAACAGCACGTCGCGCCACATCGCCAGGCTCGCCTTGCCGACCTGCTTGCCGCCGATGGTCCAGAACAGCTCGGCGCCGCCGGGGCGGTGCGGGGTCGGCTGTTCGCAGCGGCGCAGCAACTCCTGCGCCGGAAGGCCGAGCCCCCGCGCGAGGTGGTCCTTCGACGCCCCGCCGGGGCGCCGCGGGTAGAACGGTCGCCGCAGCGACACCTCGTCGGGGCGCTCGGCCACGTCGAACCAGGTCTCCCACTCCTCGGAGCCGAGGCGATCGAGGAAGTCGCGGAACGAGTCCGCCCCGACCGCCGCCGCGTACGCGCGGGGCAGCCCGATCACGACGTCGAAGCCGGCGAGCACGGTGTGCTCCGGATCCTCCAGCGCCGCCCCGAGGGCATCGTCAACAGGCTCCGGGACGTGCGCCTCGTAGCGACCGTCGTCGCCGCGCACCGCCGTCGCGACCCAGCGCTTCCGCGCAAGCGCGGACCAGTCCGCGTGCACGATCACGTCCGCCGGCACGCCACCTCCCCGCTCGAACTTGTGTACTCGGGGGCAACCGAGTGCATCCAGGTATTCAAGTTCGTGTGAGGTTCCACCGCACGTCCGCGCCGAGCTCGCGACCCGGCCAGCCGCCCCGAACCCCGCCGTTCGCTCAGCGCACGCCAGTTCGACCATCGGACACCGACCGTTCAACCTCCGCGTCCCAGCACGACCGCCGGCATCCCAGCCCGCACGCCAACGAACGTCCCGCCACGTCCCGAGGTCTCTCTCCGTGCTGCCCCTCGTCCGCACCCTGTCTCTGCTCGCGCGCGCCGCCATCCTCGGGGCGCTCGTCGCGCTTCTCGCCGCAGCACCGGCTTGGGCGGCGCCTCTCAGCGGCCCGAAGGCTGCGGCGACCGCGCACGAGCGGCCCAACGTGATCGCGGTCTACGACGGCGTGCAGCTGCTGGAGCCGTCCGACGAGGCGCTGGCGATCGGGTTCCACGAGGCCGGTGGGAACCACCCAGCCCTGGTGCCGGTCGGGCGCATCCTGCGCAACGAGAACCCCGCAACGACCGGGCGCACCGCGAGCCGTCCGTTCCCTGACGTCCGCGTGCTTCCCGGTCGTGGGCGGGGCGGCCCCGCAACGGGCGCCGTCGACGTGGCGCTGCCACCCGGCACCGACGTGCGGGCACCCGTGACGGGCACGATCGCGGCCGTGAGCCCCTACGCGCTCTACGGCGGCACGATCACTGACATCCTGGTCGAGATCGAACCGGAGGGTCGCCCCGACGTCCGGGTCGTGATGTACCACCTGGAAGACGTCCAGGTAGCAGTGGGCGATGCGGTCACCGCCGGGGACACCGTGATCGCCGGTGGAGCGCGCACGCTGGCGGTACAGAACCAGATCGACCGGTACGCGACCTCGTGCCCGTGTCCTCACGTGGACATGCGCATGCGCGTGGCCACGCCCGAGTAGCGCCGGTAACGCCGCCTCCCCGGTAGCCGCTACCCCACCGCTGCCCGGTCGCGGATCATCGTCTCGGCGATGGCCCGGTCCGCGACCGAAGCCTCGGTGCCCAGGCGCGCCACGGTGTCACGGACGTGGACCTCGGTGAACCGCTCGTAGTAGTGCTCGATGTCGTCGGGTGTCAGATCCGGCAACCTCAGGATCGAGCGGCGGTGGTTCGCCGGGAGCTCCTCGTAGTCGTCGGGGAGGTAGCCGTTGTCGCGGCACACGCGGAACAGCTCGGTGCCCTCGTACGGGTAGAAGACGAAGTAGCCGAAGTCGGTCGGGGCGAGCCGCTCGTGCAGCGCCAGCGTCATCTCGATGTCGTCGCGGGTCTCGCCCGGAGTAGCGATGATGTAGTTGGCGGTCACCATGATCCCCACGTCCTGGGTCCACCGGAAGACGCGCTCGAACTGCTCGTTCGTGGCGAAGCGCTTCATGATCTCGCGCCGCACCCGTTCGCTGCCCGATTCGACGCCGTACGTGATGTGGCGACAGCCAGCCTCGGCGAGCTCCTCGAGCATCCGCGGGTTGACGGTCTCGACACGAGCGTGCAGCGAGAAGCCGACGCCGACCTCCTCGCGGTACCACGCGCAGAACTCACGCACCCACGCGTGGTTGATGGTGAAGGTGTCGTCGAGGAAGATCACGTAGCCGAGGCCATCGCGGATCGCCTCGAACTCCGCCTTGACGTTGTCCAGCGACCGTCGCCGGCCGTAGGACTTGTAGCCGTCGTCGTACAGATCGCTGAACTGACGCGCCGCGCAGTAGGTGCACGGGAACGGACACCCTCGCTGGGTGACGAAGTGCCGCAGGCTCGGATGCTCGTCGAGGTGGTCGCGCGCCATGAACGGCAGCGCGTCGATCGGCTCGAACGGCTCGCGGATCAGCGCAGGTGGACCGCCCCGCGCCCCGATGCTGCGTATCCCGTCGCGCGGGAAGCCACCGGCCTCCAGCGCCCCGACCAGCTCGAGCATGGCGACCTCGCCCTCGCCGAGGCAGGCGTAGTCGAAGCCGGGTGCCGCGAGGACGCGCTGGCTCGCGAAGGTGGGGTGCAGCCCTCCGGCGATCACCGGGATGTCGAGGTGCTCACGCACGTGGCCGACGACCTCGCGCGCGCGCAGCCACTGCCGGCTCGTCAGCGACACCCCGATCAGGTCCGGGCCGACCGCGCGGACGTGGTCGACGACGCGGTCGAGCGGCGCGTCGTAGGCGACGCGGTACATCGACGACTCGTGCCCGTGTTCGCGGAGGTAGGCGCCGATGAACGCCGCCCCGATCGAGGCCACCGCCCAATCGGCCTCGTGGTCGATCTCGAGGAAGAGGATGCGCACGCCTACACCTCCGAGTAGTGGGGGAACCGGGCGGGATCCAGTGGGGCCCCGGGGGCCGGATCGAGCTGGTAGAGGTAGGGGTGCGGGGCACGATCGGGAGCCCAGCGGGCCTCCGGGGTCACGAAGCTGAGCGACCACGCGCGCCGGTGACGGTGGCTGCGGTTGGGCGGCGACGCGTGCCACACCCAGGGATCGTGGGCGAGCCCCTCCCCCGCCCCGCACGGCGCCGACTCGATGTCGGCCTCGCGCCCCGCGATGTCGATGGTGGGCAGCGCCTCGTGGGGTTGCGCTACCGCTCCGCTACTTGAGCGCTCGGGTTGCGCTACCGCTCCGCTACTTGAGCGCTCGGGTTGCGCTACCGCTCCGCTACTTGAGCGCTCGGGTTGCGCTACCGCTCCGCTACTTGAGCGCTCACCTCCGCGGTCGGCGCCGGGCACGAAGTCCGCGGGGCGTCGCTCCCCGAGCAGGTGGGTGCCCACCACGTAGCGCAGGCAGCCGTTGTCCTCGTCGGCGTCGTCGAGCGCGATCCACAACGTGACACCGAGGGGAGCATCGAGCGGCCAGTACGAGCGGTCCTGGTGCCAGCGGACCTCCTCACGGGTGCCGGGCGGCTTCCACACGACGTGGTCCTGGAACAGCACGACCCGATCGACCCCGAGGACGCGTCGAGGGGCCTCGGCCACGGAGCTGGCCCCCAGCACCGCCGCGAACGCGGGCAGTCGGCGCCAGGGATCGTGACGGAGCACGCCGTAGGGCCCGTCCGGTACCGCGTCGGGCACGAACCCATCCAGCTCCGCGCGCAGGTCCGCGACGGTGGCGTCGTCGAGGACGCGGCCGAGCCGCGTGTAGCCGCGCTGCGCGAGCTCGCGGTCGGCGATCGAGGTGGTCGCTGCGCTCACCGCTCCCCCGATCGAGGTCCGCAGCGAGGGTACGGCGGGGCGCGTGCCCGGACGGGTGCCCGCGTGGGCACGAGCTCGTGCCCGTCAGGTCACCAGGCGCCTCGCCAGCAACTGCGCCGCGGCGACGCACGACGCGACCCCGACTCCGTCGTAGCCGGCCCCGGCGAGGTGGAGCGGGCCGACCTCGGCGAGCTGCGTCCGTGCCGACCCGATGCGGTCGAGGTGCCCGGGCTCGTACTGCGGGAGCGCACGCTCCCAGCGGGTGACGCGGATCGCCAGCGGTTCCCCCCGGATGCCGAGCATCTGCTCGAGGTCGCTGATCACGGTACCGACGATCGCTCCGTCGTCCGGTGGCAGGCCGGAGTCGCCCGCCCGGCCGACCGACGCGCGCAGGAGCACCTGCTCGTCACGGCGCTGGTGGGCCCACTTCGCGTCGACGAACGTGACCGCCTTCACCAGTCGCCCCTCGCGACTGGGCACGAGCATCCCGCTGCCCTCGGGAAGTGACTGCACGACCGGGCGCGGGTAGACCAGCGCGATGGTCGCCACGCTCGCATAGTCGATCCCCGCGAGCGTCTCAGCGACGCGGGGCGCCAGCGGCTCGACCAGCGGAGCCGCGCGGTGCGCCGGGACGGCGAGCACGAGAGCGTCCGAGGTGATCGCCGTCCCGTTATCGGTCTCCACGACCGCTCGGCTGTCCTCGTGAGCGATGCGACGTGCACCCTCGCCGTACCGGATCGAGCCGCTCGGTAGGTCATCTGCCAGCGCGACCGCGAGACGCCCCATGCCCCCGTCCCGCAAGGTGAGGAACATCGGGCCACCGTCATCAGCGGCGGCGCGCCGTCGCCGTCGCAGTGCGAGCAGCAGGCTCCGCCCCGACCGAGCAGCGTCCGCGAGGACCGGGGTGGTCGCCTCGACGCTGAGGCGGTACGGATCGCCCGCGTAGACGCCGCCGAGCAGCGGATCGACCAGGACGTCGACGACCTCGCGTCCGAAGCGCGACGCGACGAGGGCACCGACCGAGCGGTCGGCGGTTACGGCGTCGCGGGGCTTCACCAGATCGAGCGCCGCCCGGGCGACACCGCGCCACGACAGCACACCGGAGCGCAGCAGCGGCACCACCTCGGTCGGGACACCCAGGATCGTCCCGCTCGGCAGGCGCCGCAGGCCGCCCCGGGTCCACACGGACACGCGCGAGGTGGCCGGGGCGACCAGTTCGTCACCAAGTCCCAGCCGCCGGACGAGCCGTTCGACGTGCGGTTGGCGAGCCAGGAACGAGTCCGCCCCGAGGTCGAGCGCGACGCCGCCGACCTCCTCGGAGCGCAGCTTGCCACCGACCCGCTCGGTCGCCTCGAGGACCACCACGTGCGCGTCGTGGTCGCGGTGAAGGAACCACGCGGTCGCCAGGCCGCTGATGCCGGCGCCGACCACCGTGACCTTCATCGCGAGCTCGCGCGCTCGATCACGACATCGGCCAGCAGCGAGAGCAGACGCGGGTCGTCGTTGGGCATGGCCGTGCGCTGCATCTCCAGGCCGTGCTCAGCCGCGACCTGGTGCGCCTCGATGTCGACGTCGTAGAGCACCTCGAGGTGGTCGGCCACGAAGCCACACGGGCACACGACGACCGCCTCCATCCCGTGAGCGTCGGCGAGGGCGGGGAGCACCTCGAGGATGTCGGGACCCAGCCACGGTTCGGACGTGCGCCCCGCCGACTGCCACGCGATCGAGCGTCTCTGCAGATCGAGCCGTTCGGACACGAGCTCGGCGGTCTCACGTAGCTGCATCGGGTAGGTGCCGCCTTCCGCAACGATACGGGTCGGCAGCGAGTGGGCGGTGAAGAGCACGTGCGTTCGCGCCCGGGCGGGCTCAGGCACCCGCTCCATGGCGGTAGCGACCTCGTCGCCGAGGTAGCCGATGTAGTCGGGGTGGCGGTACCACGACTCGATCCCGCGGAAGCGGACGTCGCGACCCAAGGCGGCGCGGGCGCGCTCGTGGTACTGACCGACGCCGAGGCCGGAGCGGTGCGGCGCCAGAACCAACCCGACGACGTCGTCGTGCCCAGCCGCGACGATGCGCTCGGTCGCGTCCTCGATGAAGGGGGCGGCGTGCTTCATGCCGAGGAACACCTCGAAGCGCCCGGTCTCACGGCTCTCGAGCTGTGCCTGCAGGCCCGCAGCCTGGCGCTCGGTGATGTCGCGCAGCGGCGAGGCGCCACCGATGGCTTCGTACCGGGCGACGAGGTCGGCGAGCAACTCGGGGGTCGGGGCGCGGCCGCGCCGGATGTGTGTGTAGTAGTCCTCCACCTCGTCGAGACCGGCGGGTGTCCCGTACGCCATGACGAGCACGGCGACGTCAGCCACGGACCCGGCCCTCCTCGTGCACCAAGGTGACGACCTGCTGGAGGATGGCGGGATCGCTGGCCGGGAGCACCCCGTGCCCGAGGTTGAACACGTAGGCCGGGTGGTCGCCCGACCGGTGGAGCACGTCGCGGACGCGTTCCGCGACCACCTCCCAAGGCGCGAGCAGGCTCGTGGGGTCGAGGTTGCCCTGCAACGCGACGACGTCGCCGACGCGGTCACGCGCCGCGTCGAGCGGGGTCCGCCAGTCGACCCCAACGACGTCGGCGCCCGCCTCCGCCATCATCGGCAGCAGCTCGCCGGTGGTCACGCCGAAGTGGATCCTCGGGACGCCGAGCGGCGCCAGCTCGGAGAAGATCCGCTGCGAGACCGGCAGCACGTGCTCGCGGTAGTCGGCGGGAGCGAGCGCACCCGCCCAGCTGTCGAACAGCTGCACCGCCTGCGCCCCTTCCTCGACCTGGGCACGCAACGTCGCAACCGCGACGTCGCCCAGTCGTTCGAGCAGCGAGCGGAACAGCTGGGGTTCGGTGAACATCATCGCCTTGGTGCGCGCGTAGCTCTTCGACGGTCCGCCCTCGATGAGGTAGCTCGCGAGCGTGAACGGCGCGCCGGCGAACCCGATGAGCGGGACGCTCAGCTCCCGGACGAGATCGCGGACCGTCGCGACGACGTAGGGGAGGTCCTCGTCCGCCTCGAGGGGACGCAGCCGGTCGAGGTCCTCCGCCCGTCGGAAGGGCTGCTCGACGACGGGGCCCACGCCGGCGCGGATCTCGATCGGCAGCCCGATCCCGACCAGCGGCGTGACGATGTCGGAGAACAGGATCGCGGCGTCCACGCCGTAGCGCCGGACCGGCTGGAGGGTGACCTCGACCGCGAGCTCGGGGGTGGACACGACGTCGTGCATCGAGTGCTCCGCGCGGATGGCGCGGTACTCGGGCAGTGCACGCCCCGCCTGGCGCATGAACCACACCGGCACGGTGTCGTGAGGCTCACCACGACAGGCACGGAGGAAGGGGCTACCAGGGGACACGGGGCCTCGGGGAGGAGCCGGGAGCGGTACACGGTACCGACCGGCCGCTCGGCGGTGACACCCGGGGCGCGGCCTGGTCCACGGCGACCTACCGTTGAGGTCGCCGTCAGCGCCTGGAGGTAGCGCCGTGACCACGACCGTGAACCCCACGACCGGCGAGCCGCTCGAGGAGTACCCCGACCACGATGCCGACGAGGTCGCGTGGCGTCTCGCGCGCGCCTGGACCGGCTACGAGCACTGGGCCGCGCGCCCGCTCGACGAGCGCCTCGACCTGCTGCGATCGGTGGCGGACTCGCTCGAGTCGCGCAAGCCCGAACTCGCCCGCCTCATGACGCAGGAGATGGGCAAGCCCATCGCGCAAGCCGAGGCCGAGGTCGACAAGTGCGCCTGGGTGTGCCGCCACTACGCCGAGCACGCCCCGAAGTACCTCGAGCGGCGTGAGATCGACACCGACGCTGCCCGCAGCTACGTGCGGTTCGATCCACTGGGCCCGGTGTTCGCCGTGATGCCGTGGAACTTCCCCCTCTGGCAGGTGTTCCGCTTCGCGGCCCCGTCCATCGCGCTCGGCAACGTCGGCCTGCTGAAGCACGCCACCAACGTGACCGGCTGCTCACTCGCGATCGAGGGGGTCTTCGCCGGGGCCGGGGCGCCCGATGGCGTCTTCCAGGCGCTGCTGATCGACCACGACCAGGCGGCGACGGTCATCGCCGACGAACGCGTGCGGGGCGTGACGCTGACCGGTTCGAACTCGGCCGGGAAAGTCATCGCATCCCGGGCTGGGGAACACCTCAAGAAGACGGTGCTGGAACTCGGGGGTTCGGATCCCTTCATCGTGCTCGACGACGCCGACCTCGACCGAGCTGCCGAGGTGGGCGTGAACTCGCGCCTGATCAACTCCGGCCAGTCGTGCATCGCCGCGAAGCGCTTCATCGTGCACGCAGCGGTCGCGGACGCCTTCATCGAACGCTTCCGCGCCCGGTTGGAGGCGTTGAGCATCGGCGATCCCTCCGATCGCGACACCGAGGTGGGTCCTCTGGCCCGGGAGGACCTGCGTGACGACCTGCACGACCAGGTGCAGCGCTCACAGAAGGAGGGCGCGACCCTCGTGACCGGGGGCCAGCCCCTGGATCGGGCGGGCTTCTTCTACGCGCCGACCCTGCTGACGGACGTCGGACCGCACGTGCCGGCCGGAGCCGAGGAGACCTTCGGACCGGTCGCCGCCGTCATCACCGTTGCAGACGACGACGATGCCGTCGCCATCGCCAACAGCACCGAGTTCGGGCTCGGAGCCAGCCTCTGGACCCGCGACCTCGACCGCGCGGAGCGGTTGGCCGGGTCCATCCAGGTGGGGAGCGTGTTCGTCAACGAGCTGGTCAAGTCCGATCCCCGGGTGCCGTTCGGCGGGGTCAAGGGCTCCGGCTACGGCCGCGAGCTGGGCGAGTTTGGCATCCACGAGTTCGCCAACATCAAGACCGTCTGGGTCGAGCACCCCTGAACCCCGACCGCTACGACGAACGTCCGGGTCCCCATGCGCCCCGAGCGGCCGAGACCGCGCTCTCGGCCGCGGATGTACCGCGACGGCCCTATCGACGACGCGGATGCGGCGTCGCCAAGATGAGGACGAGTCGGGGTGTAAGCCGGATCCTGTCCCCG
This sequence comes from Actinomycetota bacterium, assembly GCA_019347575.1. NCBI lineage: Bacteria > Bacillati > Actinomycetota > Actinomycetota bacterium. The sequence goes on from JAHWKY010000018.1 coordinate 44,023, forward strand.
GCGGTGGTTGCCCGCCGCCGGGTGGCGACCATCCATCTGGGACGCCGGTCACCCGACGCCTCGTGCGGCCTACCTGGGACGTGACGGGCGGGCCACCCTGTCCCTGCTTGGCCTTGCTCCAGGTGGGGTTTACCGAGCCGCCCCGGTCACCCGAGGCGCTGGTGGTCTCTTACACCACCTTTCCACCCTTGCCTGTGCTGCCGGAGCAGCCATCGGCGGTCTGTTTCTGTGGCACTGTCCGCGTGTCACCACGCCTGGGCGTTACCCAGCACCCTGCCCTGTGGAGTCCGGACTTTCCTCACCGGAGCGCGAAGCTCCGGCGCGGCCGCCTCCCCGACTCGTCCAACACCTGAGGGTACGTGACGCGGCCGGACTTCTCCCCCGGTCGTCCTGGATATCCAGAGAGACCGGGGGAGAAGTTCAGGCGAGCTGCTTGAACACGAAGCCGAGGGTCACCTCGGCGACCGTCCCCTCGGCATCGGAGACATCGACGTCGACGTCGCAGACGGCGCGTTCCCCAGCATCCACGGCCGCCTGGATGGCCGCGGCCTCGTCCGTCCCGAACGTCGCGGTCGCCACCAGCTCGCCCCGCGCCGGCTTGCGGTAGCGCACGCGCAGGTCGCGCACCAGCGGCAGGTAGCCGGCCGCGTACAGGGGACCGAGGCGCGAGCCCACCGCGGTCGCCCCCGCGAGCTCGGCCGGAGCGAGCTCGGCGATGGCGTGGACGGTTCCGATGTGGTTGTCGAGCGGAGGGTCCTCGCGCAACACCGTCTGGGCGTGTCCCGGTTCGACCGAGCGGACCTCGACACCCGTGTGCTGGTTGAACGGCAGGCGCTCTCCCGCCTCCGCGAGGACGTCGGCGAGCGGCTGTCCGCCCGCATCGGCGACCTCGAGCAGCTCGCGAGCGAACGCTGTCGCGTCGAACGGTTCCACACGATCCCTCCGGCCGAACGAGCCGCTACAGGAAGTGGTGCCTCACCGAACCAGGGTCACGCTCGCGACCACGGAGTCGCGCCACCACCCCCGACCTGACACGATGCAGCCCCGTGAGCACCGAGACCGCCCCGACCCGTGTCCCGACGCCGATCGCGTGGATGGAGGGTCGGGTCGTTCCCGCGTCCGAGGCGACCGTGCCTCTGCTCGACGACGGGTTCCTGCGCGGGGACGCGGTGTTCGAGACCATCCTCGTCCGCCACGGGCGTACCCACGCCCTCGACCGTCACCTCGCCAGGATGCGGCGGTCGGCCAAGACCGTCGGCGTGCGGATCCCGGTCCTGCGTCACGTCGTTGGCGATCTGCTGGCCGCCTGGGGCGACCGGGATGGGGCCCTCAAGCTCGTCGTCACTCGCAGCGGGCTCGTCCGCGGCCTCCTGTCGCAACCGGTGTGGCCGGAGGTGCTCGCGCTCGTCGCGGTCGAGGTGCCGTGGCGCACCGCGCTGTCGGGCGCCAAGACCCTGTCGTACGCGACCAACCAGTGGGTCACCCGGCACGCCCAGGAGCGGCACGGTGACGACGGCGTGATCACAGTGGACGGCATCGTCCACGAGCTACCGACCGCCGCGATCGCGTGGGTCCGGAACGGGACGGTGCACGCACCCGACCATCGCGAGCTGCCGATCCTGGAGTCGGTGACGCTGCGCGAGCTGCGCGAGATCACCGACGTCGAGCTCGGCGTGTACGAGCTCGACCAGCTCCGGGGCGCCGACGAGGTGTTCGTGCTGTCCGCCACACGGCCACTCCTCCCGGTCCACGCGCTCGAGGACGTAGCCTTCGCCGCACCGGGCCCCCTCAGCACCGAGCTGCGCGACCGGTTCGCCCAGCACATCGAGGCGTCGCTCGACCCCCGCCCCTGAGGGTCTCGCACGACGGGGAGGCTCGACGAAGGACGGGGCCGCCTCGCCCAAGCCCGGCGCGGTCCGACTACCGTGGGAACGCACAGATCCGAGGCAGCGGAAGACGTGGCACGAGGCCGCAAGGGCAGGACCGACCGCCGGCTGGTGATCGTCGCCAACCGCCTACCGGTCAAGCGGGTACGCGGTGCGTGGCGGGCCAGTGCCGGCGGCCTGGTGACGGCGTTGCGTCCGGTCATCGAGGAGCAGGGCGGCGCCTGGATCGGTTGGGACGGGGGTGCGGAGGACATCCCCCAGCGGGTCGAGGGCTTCAACGCCGACCTGCACCCGGTCGGTCTGAGCCGCGCCCAGATCCAGGGTTACTACCACGGCTTCGCGAACCGGACCCTGTGGCCCTTGTTCCACGATCTGATCGAAGCACCGATCATCGACCGTCGGTGGTGGGAGGTCTACCGCGACGTCAACCACGACTTCGCCGATGCGACCGTCAAGGTCGACACCGACAACGCGCTCGTGTGGGTCCACGACTACCACCTGATGCTCGTGCCTCAGCTGCTCCGCGAGCGCGGTCTGACCGGCCCCGTGGGGTACTTCCTGCACATCCCCTTCCCACCGCCCGAGCTCGTTGCCCGACTACCGTGGCGTGACGAGCTACTCGAAGGGCTGCTCGGTGCCGACGTCGTGGGTTTCCACACCGAGCGGTACCGCACCAACTTCGTCGACGCGGTCCGCCGAGTCGTCCCCGACGTCGCCGTGCGTGGCAGACGGCTGGTGCTGCCCGACGGCCGCCGTGTCCGCACGATCGCACGAGCGATCTCGATCGACGCCGACGAGTACGCCGCCCTGGCGACCAACCCACGCACCGAGCAGGAACTCGAGACGCTCCGGGCGCAGTTCGAGGGTCGACGCGTGCTCCTCGGCATCGACCGCCTCGACTACACCAAGGGCATCAGGCATCGGCTCCAGGCCATCGAGCAGCTGCTCGAACGGCGTGGGGACCTACGTCGCTCGGTCGCGTTCGTGCAGGTCGCGGTGCCGAGCCGGGATGACGTCAAGGAGTACCGCGAGCTGCGAGAGGAGGTCGAGTACACGATCGGCCGCCTCAACGGCCGGTTCACCGAGCCCGGCTCCGACGTGCCCGTCCACTACCTCTACCGCTCGGTGCCACCGCCCCGCCTCGCCGCGTACTACCGCCTCGCTGACGCCATGCTGGTCACACCGTTGAAGGACGGCATGAACCTCGTCGCGAAGGAGTTCGTCGTCGTCCAGAACGCGGCCGAGGGCTCCGGAGCGTTGGTGCTCAGCGAGTTCGCCGGCGCGGCCCTCGAGCTCGACGGGGCGCTGCTGTGCAACCCCTTCGACGTCGAAGGCCTGTCTCTGAAGATCGAAGACGCGCTCGCCCTACCCGAGCAAGACCGCCGAAGACGTCTCCAGCGGATGGCATCTCGGGTACACCACAACGATGTGTACGCGTGGGTGCGTGCACAGTTGGGCGAGCTCGCGGAGGTCTCGTGAGGCGGTACGCGGACGACCTGTCGGCGATCCTCGCACAGCTTGGCGACCTCGAACGACGGTTCCTGATCCTCGATTTCGACGGGACGCTCAGCTGGATCGTCGACCACCCCGACGACGCCCAGCTCGCCGACGGCGCCGAGGCGGCGGTCCGCGAGCTCGCGGACCGCATCACCGTCGTCGTCCTCAGCGGTCGCAGCGCAGACGATGTCAGCTCGCGGCTCGGCGACCTCGCGCTCACCGTCATCGGGGGTCACGGCACGGAGGTGATCCAACGCGACGGCGAGCGTGCGGCCGTCGGCGATGTCGGAGACGTCACCGCCGAGCTCGACGAGATCTGGAGCGAACTCGAGCAGCTCGTGGACGCTTCGAGCGGTTGGCAGCTCGAGCGCAAGAAGACCTCGATCGCGGTGCACCACCGCCGGGTCGCACCCGAGGTCGTCGCCCACCAGCTCCCCGAGGTCGCTTCCACCCTCGAACGGCACACCGCCGACGGCTGGCAGCTGCTGCGCGGCAAGGCCGTCCTCGAACTGCGGCGCGCCGGCACCGACAAGGGCGACGCCGTACGGTGGATCGCGCGGGAGCACCCAGGGTTGATCCCGTTTGTGCTCGGCGACGACGTCACCGACGAGGACGCGTTCGAGGCGGCCGAGGATCTGGGCGGCGATGCCATCCTCGTCGCCGACCGACCCCGTCCCACGGCGGCACGGTGGCGGCTCGAGGATCCCAACCGCGTCGTGGAGTTCCTCCGGAAACTCGCCGTCGGCGAGGCCGACCGTCCGGTGGTGCGGGTCGAGACCGACGGTCGCCACCCGATCGGGTCCTACGGGATGATCGGGGACTCGCGCACGGCCGCGCTCGTGTCCCCCGACGCCTCGGTGGACTGGCTCTGCGTCCCGAGGTTCGATTCCCCCAGCGTCTTCGCGGCGCTGCTCGACCCCGTCCGTGGTGGTCGTTTCCGCATCCGGCCGGCGGGTCCAGCCCTCACCGTCCAGCGCACCTACCTCGGCGAGACCAACGTCCTCGTCACACGGTTCGTCGACCGCGGGAACCCGGTCATGACGGTCACTGACTTCTTCGTGTACTCACGCGTGAACGCGTTCGACGCGACCCACACCGGTCACCTGCTCCTCCGCCGTGTCGAGGCCTTCCGCGACGTCACCGTCGACGTCGATTTCCAGCCGAGGTTCGACTACGCGCGTGCACGGACCGATGTCGAACTCGTCGAGGACGGCGCCGTGGGGCGCGCAGGGGTCGACTGGATCCGCGTGCGCTCACCCGAGGTGGCCTTCCAGGTACGCACCCACGAAGACGGTCTCCCGGCTGCGGTCGCCCAGCTCGACCTGCATCCCGGAGACGACCTGTGGTTCCGGCTCGAGACGACCGGGAGCGAACGCGGCCCCCACAACCACCTGTCCCCTGCGGAGCTGCTCGACCTCACCGTCCGTACCTGGGGCCGCTGGGCGCACTTGATCGACTACACGGGGCCCTGGCGCGACCTGGTCGTCCGCTCGGCTCTGCTGCTGAAGGGCTTGGTCTACGAGCCCACGGGCGCGCTCGTCGCCGCCCCGACGACGAGTCTTCCCGAGACGCTCGGAGGCGAGCGGAACTGGGACTACCGGTTCGCCTGGATCCGCGACTCGGCGTACGTGCTCGAGACGTTCCTGCGCATCGGGCACGCGCGCGAGGCCGAGACCTTCATCCGCTGGCTGTCCGAGCTCAGCGACCGCATCGGCGGTGCCAACGCGCTCCGGCCGCTGTACCGCATCACCGGCGAGGAGGATCTCACGGAGTTCGAGCTCGAGCACCTCAACGGGTACGCCGACTCGCGCCCCGTGCGCATCGGCAACGGTGCCGCCAGCCAGCTCCAGCTCGACATCTACGGGGCCGCCATGCAGCTGGGCTACCTCACCGAGCAGTTCGGCGGCGAGGTCCCCGCAGCTCGCTGGCCCGTGATCCGTGAGTTGGTCGGGACCGTCATCGAGCGCTGGCGCGACCCCGACAGCGGTCTGTGGGAGATCCGCTCCGCTCCGCGCCACCACACCTTCAGCAAGTTCCAGTGCTGGCTGGCGGTCGACCGCGCGATCCGCATCGGTCGCGGACTGGGGCTGCGTGCTCCCTACGAGCGCTGGCAGGGCGTCGCCGACGAGATCTCGGACTCGATCCTCGAGCACGGCTACGACGACGAGGTGGGTTCGTTCGTCCAGGCCTACGGATCGAAGGAGCTGGACGCATCGGTGCTGCTGCTGCCCCTCCGCGGGTTCCTCCCTCCCCGCGATCACCGGGTGCGCGGCACCGTCGCCGCGGTCCGCCGTGAGCTCGAGATCGCGGACGGTTTGCTCCTGCGGTACCGGTCCCGCGACGGCCTCCGAGGCGAGGAGGGCGCGTTCCTGATGTGCTCGTTCTGGCTCGTCGAGTTGCTCGCTCGCATGGGCGAGCTCGACGAGGCCGTACGCATCTTCGAACGTCTGGTGTCGTTCGCCGGCACGCTAGGGCTGTACGCGGAGGAGCTCGACCCCGCGACGCACGAGCACCTCGGGAACTTCCCTCAGGGGTTCACCCACATGGGCCTGATCGGCGCAGCCACCGCGATCGACGAGGAGCTGCACGCGCACGAGCGATCGGTCCGCGGCATCAACTCCACCCGCGTGTAAGGGGAGCCAGTGGCTCGCGACGACGTCACCGCTCGGGCCGCCTCGCGACTCGACCAGCTCGAGCGCAACCTCGCGCAACCGGCAGTGCGGCTGGCGGTCCTGCTCTCGGTCCTGGCGGTGACGGTCGGTCTGCACGCCGCCACCGAAGATCCCCGGTGGGTGTGGCTGGCCGCGCTGCCAGCGCTCCTGGCTGGCCTGGTGGGGGGAGCGGGGTCCGGTCTCGTCGTGGCTGGCGTGCTGAGCGGTGGAGCGATCGTCACCGACGCGGCACACGGGCTCCAGACGAGCGAGGCGGTCAGCGTCGTCGCCCGCACGCTCTCGCTGCTGGCGCTGGGCGTCACAGGTGGGGTGATCCAGCGCATCGAGAGCGAACGCGACACCGCACTGCTGCGCAGCGCCACCGAGGATCCCGTCACCGGTCTGCTGAACGTGCGGGCCTTCTACGACGGGCTGCGCGAGCTGCGAGACCAGGGCCAGACGTTCAGCATCCTCCTCGCGGACGTCGTGGGCATGAAGCAGCTCAACGAGGAGTTCGGCCACCCCATCGGCACCGAGGCGTTGCGTGCCCTCGGTCACGCGATCCGCCACTCCGTCAAGCGGGACGACCTCGTCTCACGGATCGGCGGAGACGAGGTCGCGATCGCGCTCGTCGGGGCGGATCCCCAGGGTGCACGCGCGGCAGCACGCCGGCTGGGGCGGGTGCTCGCGGACGAGGAGTTGATCCTCCCCGACGGCTCTTCGCTGGAGGTCCACGTCTACTTCGGCATCGCGACGTACCCGGAGAACGCCTCGGACGAGGTCCGGCTGCTCCGTGCGGCCAACCACGCCGTCGACGCCGCGCGGAACCAGGGCCCCGATCAGGTCGCGGTGAGCACCGACGTCCCCGAGCCGCTCGAAGGTCGGTGAGCGGTCAGCTGCTGACGACCAGGATGCGGCGGCACTCGGGGCAGCGGGTCAACGGCGGGCCATCCAACAGCTCACCGATCTCCGCGCGCGGCAGTTCGATGCGACAACCCGTGCACATGTCGCCCTTCAGCTCTCCCACGCCGATGCCACCGAACTCGGCCGCGGCCGCGTCGTAGCTGGCCAGCATGTCCGCCGGGAGCGTCTCACGTTCGCGATCGACCACCGCCTTGGCCTCCGCCAGGTCGGCGAGCAGACCCTCGGCAGCCTCGTCACGCGCCGTCGTGAGCCCGGCGATCTCGGTGTCGAACTCGTCGCGCTTGGCCCCGAGCTGGTCCATCTCCTTGGTGATGGTGTCACGCCTCTCCATCGCCTCGAGCAGGTGGTCCTCGTGCTCGCTGATGCGTCGCTGGGTCGAGTCGATCTCGGCCCGCATCCCCTGCAGTTCGCGTGGGTTGGAGATCTCGCCGGAGTACAACCGCTGCTGCTCGTCGGCCTTGCGCTGAGTGAGCAGCCCCACCTCGCCCTCGAGCTTGTTCACCTCGCCGGAAGCCACCTCCAACTGGACGCGCCGTTCGTCGTGGGCGCGGTCGACGGTCTCACGCTTCACGGCCACGTCATCGAGGGCCTGCTGTTCCTGGAGGTTGTCCAGCTGGTGTTGCAGACGACGGACATCCTTGTCGGCCCGCTGGAGGCGCAGCAGCGCTTGGAGTTGCTCGGGTGTCGGCGTGGACTCTTCGCTCACAGGACCTCCACGGTCAGCCGGACCACGGGTCGGTGGGAGTTCGAGACCGTACCACCTCGGCCGTCAGGCCCCGTGCGGACGCCTGGTGCCGGAGCCGGTCGATCCACGCCGGCAGCGCCGCGACCTCGGTCGCGTGGTGGCCAGCATCCACTAGCGCGAGCCCACGCTCCAGCGCGTCGAGGGTCACGTGGTGACGCAGGTCGCCGGTGACGTAGACATCGACGTCCGCAGCGAGCGCCGCAGCGAGGAGCGAGTCACCCGCTCCCCCGACGACGGCGACACGGCGCACCAGGGCGTCAGGGTTGCCGGCGAACCGCAGATGCGGCGACGGGAGGTCGTCGCGGATCCGCGCCGCCAGCGCACGCAACGGCAGCGGCTGCGGCAGGGTCCCCACCCGGCCGAAGCCGATGTCGGCGTGCTCGAGCAGCGGCACGAGGTCGTAGGCGACCTCCTCGTAGGGATGGGACGCGAGCAGGGCGCGCACGACGCGGCCGATCCCGCCGCGCGGCACCTCGATCTCGAGCCGGTCCTCTTCCTCGGCGTTGTCCGCCCCGACCTCACCAGAGTGCGGGACGGCGCCCGCTCGAGGGCGGAACGTCCCCGTGCCTGAGACGCGGAACGAGCAGCGCTCGTACTCGCCGATCGTCCCCGCCCCAGCCGCGGCCAACGCATCGAGCACGGTCTCGGTGTGGTCTGAGGGCACGAACGTGACGAGCTTGACGCGTGACGAACTCCGCATCTCGCTGGTCAGCGGGACCACGTCGTTCAGTTCCAGCAGTCGCACGACGGGCTCGGACGTCCCAGCGCCGTCGCTCGCCACGTCGAGGTTGGTGTGGGCGGCCGCGACCGCGACGTGCGCTCGTGCTGCGGCGAGCGCCGTGGCGCCACTAGCCGTGTCCGGGGTGAGGCTCTCGAGCGGCCGGAAGAGCAGGGGGTGGTGAGCCAGCACGAGGGTCGGCGTCGCGTCCTGGGTCGCCTCCTCGATCACGCCGATGGTCACGTCGAGCGACACGAGGACGCGTTCGACCGACCACACCGGATCGCCGACCTGCAGGCCCACGTGGTCCCACGACGCCGCGTGAGCCGGCGGGTAGAGCGCGTGGACCAGCGAGAGCCAGTCGCCGACGGTGTCGGGCATGCCGTGCTCCTGTCAGACCGACAAGAGCCTACGTGGGTCCGGAGGGTGTCGAACCCCCGACCTTCCGCTTGTAAGGCGGACGCTCTCCCGTTGAGCTACGGACCCGAGGCGCAAGGGTACGGCGGTCGCCGGTCAGAGCGGTTCCGGGGCGTGGTGCAGATCGGTCGGCTCGCCCCGACGGTCCGCACGAACGGACGTGACGATGGCCACGGTGAGGATCGCCGCGATGATCGCCAACGAGAGCGCGATCGGGAGGTGGTAGACGTTGACGATCAGCATCTTGACGCCGACGAAACCGAGGATCGCGGCGAGCCCGAGGTCGAGGTAGCGGAAGCGGCCCGCCATCCCGGCCAGCGCGAAGTACAGCGCGCGCAGACCGAGGATCGCGAAGGCGTTCGAGGCGAACACGATGAACGGCTCGCGGCTCACCGCGAGGATCGCAGGGACCGAGTCGATCGCGAAGACCACGTCGGTGGCCTCGACCAGGACGAGCACTGCGAACAGCGGCGTTGCCAGGAGCGCCCCGCTGCGGCGAGTGAACATCTTCTGCCCGTCGTACTCGTTGGTCGACGGCACGACCCGCCGGACCAGCTTCAACACCGGGTTGTCCTCGGGGTGCACCTCGGTCCCGCGGTGACGCACCATCTTGAAGGCGGTGTAGAGCAGGAACGCCCCGAACACGTACAGCAGCCAATCGAAGCGGTCGAGCAACGCCACGCCGGCGAAGATGAAGATCGCGCGCAGGACGAGCGCCCCGAAGACGCCCCAGAACAGCACGCGGAACTGGTACTTCGCCGGCACGCTGAAGTAGCTGAAGATGACGGCCCAGACGAAGACGTTGTCGACCGACAGGCTCTTCTCGATGAGGTAGCCGGCGTAGTACTCACCAGCGACGCGGGCACCCTCCCACCACCACAGGATCAGTCCGAACGCCAGACCGAGCGCGATCCACACCGCCGACTCGATCAGCGCCTCGCGGAACTTCACCTCGTGCGGAGTGCGGTGCACGAGGAGCAGATCGAGCAGCAGCAGCACCACGATCGCGACCACGAGCGCGCCCCAGACCCAACCGGGCACGGTGATATCCACGAACCTGCCGGCAGGCGCGCCGGCAGCGATCACGAAGTTCGGCATGGAGAGAGGCCCTCCGAGCATCGGTGTGGGTGTTCGTCCCGTCTACACGGAGTGAACACGCTCACCGCGTTCAGAGGTCGGCCATCAAGGCGTCCATCCGGTCACGCACCGCCGTGAGCACACGCGCGCCGAAGACCGGCTCCTCGGCCAAGAGCTGCGCGTACGCGTGGCGATCCAACACGAGCGCCCGCATCGGGCTGATCGCACGCACCGACGCGGTCCGCTCATCACCCTGGAACGCGGAGATCTCGCCGAAGAAGTCGGGCGCCTCCAGGACCGCGAGCTCGCGCCCCCCCAGGGTCACCACGGCCCTGCCTTCGACGATCACGAACACCTCGGTACCGACCTCGTCCTCGACCGTCAGGAGGTCACCGTCGCGGACGTCGATGAGCTCGGAGTGATCGAGCACGTCGGTGAGCGTCTTGGTGTGGACCCCGTCGAACACCGGCATGCTCGCCAGCGTCGCGAGGATGGCGTCACGATCGACAGCATCGGTCACGGTCGTCTCCCCCTGCCGGGCCCCGTCCCCTACGGGGCAGTCGCAGCCTACTCCGACGTCCGTCCCGGTCGCTGCACCAGCGTCACTCCGCCTGGACGTTGCCGCTCCCCTGTGCATCGCCGGTCTCGATGTTCCGGCGTGCCTGATCGAGTTCGAACTCGAGAGGCCACACGTTGGTCGTGCACACGCCCGTGTCGATGGTCTGCTGGTCCATCACCGGGGCGGGCTTGCCCGCTCCCGCGTACTGGCGACACTCGTAGTGGTCGAGCTCGAGCCAGTGGCCGAGCTCGTGCAGCACGACGTAGTGCCGATAATCCTCGATCGGCCGTCGCGACCAGGCGTCCTCCTGTGGCCCCTCGCGCCACCGCTGGTCGTTGATGTAGACCTCGTCCCCGACACGGCAGCTGTAGCTCGCGTCGCATCCGGGCGCCGCCGCCTCGACGTCCTGCGGTGACGACAGCAGGACGGTCAGGTCCGCGGTGTCGTCGTCTCGGGGGACGCGGGTCCAGCGGACGTCGTTGTCCAGTGACCAGCCGCGCTGGTCGGTGAGGGTCCAGTCCACGTGCTCGGCGAAGTACCGGGGATCCGCGTGCACGGGCCCGTGGTCGTCCGCGACGTCGACGGCGTAGCGCACGTCGTGTGACGGCGGCTGCGCCGCTTCGGCCGTCCTGCGCAGGACGCGGTCGGTCACGGCCTGTTGGAGACCCAGAGCATGCACCGCAGCGATGGTTTCGCTGCGGTCGACGACCCACTGGAGGAGGTCGTAGGTCAGCTCATCGGGGCGCCGGGTGAGGACCATCGGCGCGCGCGACTCACCGGCGAACGGCGCGGCGGCGAGAGCGTCCGGGAACTCGTCACCCCGCGCCAACACCACCGCGCGCTCCTCGATGCCGGCGTGGCGCACGCTCCACGTCGCGACCCTCGCGGCGGTATCGGTCCGGTCACGGCCGGCGACCCGCACCGTCGTGATGCCCTGCGCTTCGATGCGTCGCGCGACGTCCACATCGACGGCCAAGCGACCCCCGACGAGCACGGCTCGCTCGATCCCCAGCTCGTCCAGCGCCTCGACCGTCGCTGCCGGCACCTCCTCGCGACGGGTCAGCAGGATCGGGAACGGTCCGGCGAACGCTGCGGGACCGGCCGTCAGCGCGTCCGGGAAGCGCTCACCCGAGGCGATGAACGCGGTGCGCTGACCCTCGACGGTGCCGATCTCCCCCTCGAGGGATCGGGCGATCTCGGCTGCGGTGGCGTAGCGATCGGCCCCCGCTACGCGATCGACCTCGTAGCCAGCCTGTCGCAGCTCGTCGGCGACGTCGTCGCTCAGCGCAGCCGTGCCGCCGAGCAAGGTCACGGCCGCTGCCTCGAGCGCGTCCAGCGCCTCGTAGGAGCGCTCGGGGACCGCGGCGTGGTGAGCCAGCAGGATGGGGTGGCCACCGTCACCAGCGAGCGATGCGGCGGCCAGCGCATCGGGGAAGTCATCGGCCCGTGCCATCAGGACACGCTCAGAGGATCCGAAGGTGGCCTGGGCGAGCTCGGCGGCGGTCCCGACTCGCGTCGCGCCACCGACCCGATCCGTCCGGGGATCCTCCGGACTCGCCGCGACGGACGTCGAAGGGGTCAAGGGCAGCGCAAGCGCGACGACGGCGAGGATCCCCATCGCGATCCGGGACATGTGACCTCCGCTTGCTGCAGAGTTGGGCGTGGACCACGAACGTGCACGGTCACGGCGCCGCCTCGGCCCACGCGGCCCGGCCAGCAGCGGGGTGGTTGGGCCACTCGAACGGTTCGCACTGGACGGAAGTCCACCATCGCGGCTCGCCGCACTATCACCGTGCTCGCCGACGTTGCCGTCGCCGGCACGGCTCGATCATCGCCACCGCCCAGGAGGATGGTCTACGTGGACCCGGAGACCGACATGGTCGGTCGTGGCATCGCCGTCCGCCAGATCGCAATCCGTTGCTGCGGGTCTCGGAGGAGGTGGCGCCGGCTGACGGCCTGGCGAGCTACGCCCATCGCCTCGGCTTGGCGCACGGAGGCGGCTAGCTGGCCGCGCCAGTCGGCACCGGAACGACGTCGCTGGCCTCCTCGGGGGCGACGACGCCGACCACGACGGACGCGCGGTCGCAGATGGCCCGGGCCTTGACGAACGTGCGGTGCTCGCCATCGGTGACGAGCAGTTCGGCCTCGAGGACCTCGTCCTCGCTGACGAGGATCTCCAGCTCGGGATCGGCTTCGAGCTCCAGTCGGATCTGTACCGGTGTGCGCTCGACGTAGGCGGTGACGTTCGTCAGCGGCGCCGTCTCGGTCACCTGCGTGATCTCGGCGCCCTCCGGCAGGACGAGTCCCTCGACCTCGGGTGGCTCGGCAAGAGGCTCAGGGGCTTCACCACACGGCGGTAGTCCGGTCAACGGTCCGGTCGGGACGTCGGCGAGGTTGGCCTGCATCGTGTCGTCACCGCCGCATCCGGTCAGAGCGATGGCGATGACGATCGACAGGAGCAGCGTTCGCGGCACGGGGTCCCGTCCGGTCGATGCTGGTGGGGGCGCCGAAGCGTACGTCGCACACCGGCCTTCTAGACTGCGCCGCCGATGAGCCGTCGCGTCCTGTCCCGTCACGTCGTACCGGGGCTGCTCGCGTTGGTGTTCCTGTTGCCCCTGCTGTACCTCATCCTGGGATCGCTGCGTGCACGTGGACTGCCGCCGCCTCGTGGATTGGAGCTGATGCCGGCGGGGGCGGGGCTCGGGGCGTACCGGTCGCTGTACGACCTGCTGCCGGTAACGACCTACCTGCGCAACTCGATCGTCGTTGTCGCCGTGGCCGTGCCGTTGACGGTCCTCGTCGCGTCACTCGCGGGGTTCGGCATCCGGATGTTGCGACCGCGGGCACGTCGCTGGGCGATCGGAGCCACGCTCGTGGTCATGATGGTCCCGGTCACGGCCGTGTGGGCCACACGCTTCGAGCTGTTCCGGTTGGCGGGGATCATCGACACGCTGATCCCGCTCGTGGCGCCGGCTCTGCTCGCCACCAGCCCCTTCCTCGTGCTCGTGTACATCTGGGCGTTCAGCCGCGTCGCCGACGAGCACTTCGAGGCCGCGGTGCTAGAAGGCTCCGGCGGGTTGCGGATGTGGTGGTCGGTGGGGATGCCACAGGTGCGCACCGCCACGCTGGCGGTCATGGTCCTCGCCTTCACCTTCCACTGGAGCAACTTCATCGACCCCCTGCTGTACCTCAACAGTCAGGGCAACTTCACGCTGCCGATCGGTCTCGATGTCTTGCGCCTGCTCAACCCCACCGACTGGCCGCTGCTGTTGGCCGGTGGCGTCGTGGTCGCACTGCCCGTGATCGCGGTGCTGCTCGTAGGGCAGCGGTTCTTCCTGTCCGACGAGGGCATCGAGCGACTACTGGGAAGGTCGTGACGTGAAGCGTCCACGGTTCCGGCTCATCCTCGTCGTCGTACTGGCGCTCACCGCAACAGCGTGCGGAGGTGCCGGCGACACCGACGGCGGCACCGGCGAGGACGGTCAGGTGGCGCTTCAGTTCGTGCTGTTCGGGGACGCCACCGAGACCGCGGGCTACAACCGGATGCTCCAGGAGTTCGAGTCGGAGAACCCCGCCATCGACGTCACGCTGAGCCCTGTCGCCAGCCAGGATGAACTCCTCGCCAAACTCACGACCTCGTTCGCCGGTGGCCAGCCTCCCGACGTGTTCCTCATCAACTTCCGCAAGTACGGCCAGTTCGCCAGCCAGGGTGTGCTCGAGGAGGTCGATCCCTACCTCGAGGACAGCGAGGTGCTCGACGCCGAGGACTTCTTCCCGGTCGTGTTCGACCCGTTCCGCTTCGACGGCGAGATGCTGACCTGCATGCCGCAGAACGTCTCGTCGCTGGTCGTGTACTACAACCGGGACCTGTTCGAGGCAGCGGACCTGCCCCTGCCGACGGAGGGGACGGAGGGGTGGACCTGGGACGAGTTCCTCGCCGCCGCGCAGGCACTCACGAACGGCGAGGTGTACGGGCTGGGCACGGAGCCGTCGCTCATCCGGATCGCCCCGTTCGTGTGGTCCCACGGCGGCGAGGTCGTCGACGACCTCGAGGACCCCATGACCCTGATGCTGGACCAGGGCCGAGCACGGGACGCGCTCGACTGGTTCCTCGACCTCTCGCTGGTCCACGGGGTCGTGCCCCCCGGCGTCGAGGAGCAGTCCGAGAGCAGCGCGTCGCGCTTCCTCAACGGCCGGCTCGGCATGTACCTCAACTCGCGCCGTGTCACACCCACCATGCGCGAGATCGAGGGCTTCACCTGGGACGTCGCCCCGCTACCGGTCGCGCCGGGCGGGCAGCCGTTCACGATGCTGCACTCCGATGCGTACTGCATGGCCGGACCGGGCGAGCACCACGAGGAGTCGTGGCGCCTCATCGAGTTCGCCATGAGCGAGCGCGGTCAGCTCATCCTCGCCGAGTCGGGGCGGACGGTCCCATCGCGACGCGATGTGGCGACCTCCGACGTCTTCCTCGAGTCGGACGAGCCCCCCGCATCAGCGCACGTGTTCGTCGACAACGCCGAGATCCTCCGTGCGACGCCCCACACGGCGAACTGGACCCAGGTCGAGAAGGCCGCCGACGACATCCTCGAACAGATCTACTACGGCCGCACCGACCGCGACGAGGGCATGCGGCGGCTCATCGAGGAGACCCGCCGGCTGTTCGGCAGCGGCGGGTGAGGGTCGCGGCGCGACGTGGATCCGAGACCGCACCCGCCGCTGCGACCGGGAGCCGGCTCGTGCGGGGCGCGGGCTGGTACACCGCCCCGTTCGCGCTCGGGGTCGCGCTGCTCCTGGTCATCCCCGCGCTGACCACCTTCTACTACGGGTTCACCGACCACACCGGGCTGGGTGATCCCCGCTTCAACGGCGTCGCCAACTTCCGCCGCATGGGCAGCGACCCCTTCTTCCACGCGTCGCTGCGCGCGTCGCTGATCTTCGCGGCGATCGCGGTCCCGCTGAGGCTGTTCGTCGCGACCGGGATGGGCCTGCTGCTCGCCGCGCCCCGGCGCCTCGGACGCTGGTACCGCGCCGCGGTCTACGTGCCCACGGTCGTGCCCGACATCGTCCTGGCGCTCACGTTCCTGTGGGTGTTCAACCCGCTGTACGGGCCGATGAACGGGATGCTCGGGGCGCTGGGTCTGCCCACTCCCGCCTGGCTCGGGACGACGTGGGGAGCGCGGGGCGCGATCGTGATCATGATGCTGTTCCCCGTGGGAGAGGCCTTCCTCGTCGTGCTCGCGGCGCGCCGGTCGCTCGACCCGTCGGTGTACGCGGCAGCTGCGGTCGACGGGGCGTCGCCGTGGCAGACGCTGCGCTACATCACCCTCCCCCAGCTCGCCCCGCTGCTGCTGCTGCTCGCCGCGCGCGACGTGATCCTGACCCTGCAGGTCAACTTCGTCCCCGCGTACGTGCTGACCGACGGCGGCCCCGGCAACGCCACGCTCTTCCTCCCCATCTACATCTTCGATCAGGCGTTCGAGTTCCTCGGCTTCGGCTACGGGGCGGCCCTCACGCTCGTGCTCATGGTCATCACGATGGGCTTCATCGCCCTGCCCCTGCTGGTCATCCGCCGCTGGGGCTTCCTGCGCCGCTGATCCGACGGGGCGGGGCGCCGGGTGCGGGGCGGGGTGGACAAGCCTGATCTCGTCGATGTATGCATTTCGGTGCCATCTGGCACCGGAACGCGTACATCGACCGCTGCGATGGTGCGATGCGTCACGGCGGGGGCGACGGGGCGGCGGGGTAGCCTCGGGGCTCCCCTGGTGTCGGAGTGACCGTGAGCGACCAAGAGCAGCCGCAGAGCCCACAGATCTCGGTGAACGTCCCGGACGAGATCAAGTTCGGGGAGTACGCCAACTTCCTCGTCGTGTCGCACTCACCCCACGAGTTCACCCTCGATTTCTGCCAGCTCCTGCCCGGTCAGCAGGGGTCGGTCCGCGCCGAGGTGGTCACCCGGGTCAAGATCGCCCCGACCCTGGCTGGCAAGATCATCCAGGCGCTCAACACGAACATGAGCAACTACGAGGACAAGTACGGGGCGATCCCCGTCGTCGGCTGACCCAGGTGACCGTCCCGCCCCGCCTCCCTGACGGGGTCGTGGCCGGTGGGCGCTTCGAGCGGTGGGAGCCCGCCCGACCGGCTTACCTCGTCGCCGATGTCGACGGCACCGTGGTGCGTCCCGATGGCGTGACCCCCGAAGGTCTCGAGGCCCTCGTCGCCGACCTGCAGGCCGCCGGCGTCCGAGTGGGTCTCGCGACCGGGCGCATGCGTCCGTCGGTCTCGGACCTGTGGCAGCGGCTCGGTGCCGCCGGTCCACACGTGCTGCACAACGGCGCGGAGGTATTCGGCGACGGGGCCATCGTCGCCACCTGGCCGCTGACGCGGGACGAGGTCGGAGCGCTCATCGATCTGGCCCATCGCCGTGACGTGTACCTCGAGGTCTACGTCGAGCACGGCTTCTACGTGACCGACGACCGCGCACCCGAACGGGACCACTGGCCCATGCTCGGCCACGATCCGCTGGGGTTCGTCGATGACCTACCTGACGGGTCGGTGTTCCCGAAGGCCACGTTCGCGCTGACCGCGCCCGCGGAGACCCACTTCCTGGACGACATCGAGGCCCTCGGTCTGATCGCCGGACCGGCCCAGTCGCCGCAGACGCCGCACCTGCACTACGTCAACGCGAACAACCCCGCCGCCGACAAGGGTCGGGCGGTGACACACGCCGCCGCACACCTCGGTGTCGAGCTCGCGGCGGTCGTGGCGGTCGGCGACGGCGCCAACGACCTGTCGATGTTCGGCGTCGTGGGCACGGCCATCGCCATGGGCCAGTCAGCCCCGGCGATCATCGCGGCGGCTCACCTCGTGGTCCCCGACGCGGCCGACGACGGGGTGATGACCGCACTCGAAGCGGTGCGTGCGCTGTGTCGCGCCGGCGGTGCATGACAGCCAAGGTGGTGGCCGAACGCGGCAGCACGGTCAGCCGAAGCCGATCTCGGCGCCTAGAAACCCTTACGGCGACGCGGACGTTCCGTTGCGCTTACCTAAGGTGGTCCCGTGATCTCGGATCTCGCACCCCACCAGCGCGCCCGTGTCGCGGCGGCCCCCGCGGCACGACTCGCCACGGTCCGCCCCGACGACACGCCGCACCTGGTCGTGATCACGTTCGCGCTCGAGGACGACCGCCTGGTCACCGCCATCGATCACAAGCCCAAGTCCACCCACGACCTCCAGCGCGTGCGCAACATCGCGGCCAACCCCGCCGCCAGCGTCCTCGTGGACCACTACGAGGACGACTGGTCACGCCTGTGGTGGGCACGCGGCGACGGGCAGGCCCACCTCGTCGCGGATGGCCCCGAGTACGACCGCGCCGTCGCGCTGCTCGTGGCGAAGTACGGTCAGTACCGCGCGCAGCGCCCCGCGGGCCCCGCCATCATCGTCGACATCTCCCGCTGGACCACCTGGTCCGCCGCGTGACGCAACGGGCCCTCGGGGCCCCTTGCCGACCCAGCGCTAGAGACCGCGCTCTCGGCCGTAGGGTCCCCATGCGGGCCGAGCCGTCGAGACCGCGCTCTCGACGGCGGACGGCTTGCGACGGCTCTATCGACGACGCGGAGCGGCGTCGCCAAAGGGCGGATGCGCCGTCGCCCCGGCATGGCGGAGTCCACGGGTCCCCGTGCGATCGAAGCCGTCGAGACCGCGCTCTCGACGGCGGAAGCGTTGCGAAGGCCCTATCGACGGCGCGGATGCGCCGTCGCCAAGGGCAGGGTCAGTCGTGGCCCGGGACCTGGTAGTTGGGGGCCTCGTGGACGACGTCAACGTCGTGGACGTGGGACTCCCGGGCGCCGGCGACGGTCTGGCGCACGAACCGGGCGCGGGTGTGTAGCGACGCCACGTCGCGCGCCCCGAGGTAGCCCATCCCCGACCGCAGCCCTCCTTCGAGCTGCCCGACGACCTCGCCGACGCTGCCGCGGTACGGCAGCAGACCCGAGACACCCTCGGGGACGAGCTTGACCGGCTCGGCCTCGTCGGCACTGGCCTGGAAGTAGCGGTCGGCGGAGCCGGCACGCATAGCGTCGACGGATCCCATGCCGCGGTACTCCTTGTAACGCCGCCCACCGACGAGCACGAGCTCGCCGGGAGATTCGTCGGTCCCGGCGAGGAGGTTGCCGACCATCACCGCGGTCGCTCCGGCGGCGAGCGCCTTGACGAGATCGCCGGAGTAGCGGATGCCGCCATCGGCGACGCTGGCGATACCCACCTCAGCCGCGACGGCCGCGCAATCCAGGACCGCGCTGAACTGCGGCATGCCGACGCCGGTCACGACGCGAGTCGTGCAGATCGAACCCGGACCGACCCGACCTTGACGATGTCCGCGCCGTGGTCGGCACACGCACGGACCGCGTCGCCGGTGGCCACGTTGCCGACCATCAGGACGACATCAGGGAAGCGGTCCTTGAGCTTGCCCGCGAACTCGAGGACGCCAGCCGAGTGGCCGTGCGCCGAGTCGACGGCGAGCAGGTCGACCCCGGACTCGACCAGAGCCTCGGCGCGCGCGTCGCCATCAGCGCCGACGCCGACCGCCGCCCCGACGAGCAGCCGACCGCGGTCGTCCTTGGCCGAGTTGGGGTACTTGCGGACCTTCTCGACATCCTTGAACGTGAACATCCCCACGAGTCGCCCGTCCTCGACGATGGGCAGCTTCTCGACCCGGTGCTGCTGCATGAGGTCGCGCGCCTGCTCGAGGCTGGTCCCACGCCCCGCCGTGACCAGATCATCGATCGTCATGAACTCGCGGACGGCCCGATCGGGTGAGGCTCCGAGGCGCAGGTCGCGGTTGGTGACGATCCCGACGAGTCGCTGCTCGCCATCGACCACGGGGAAGCCGCTGACCTTGTAGCGGGCCATGAGTTCGAACGCCTTGCCTACGGCGTCGTCGGGGCGCAGCGTGATGGGGTCGGAGATGAACCCCGACTCGGAGCGCTTCACCGACTCGACCATGGCCGCCTGCGCCTCGGCGGACGTGTTCTTGTGGATGATCCCCAGGCCACCGTGACGGGCGATCGCGATCGCCATCTCGGCCTCGGTGACCTTGTCCATGGCGGCGGACAGCAGCGGCAGGCGGAGGTGGACGCGCGCGTGGAGGCGGGTGGCGACATCGACGTCGCGCGGAAGCACCGCGGAGTCCTGGGGCACCAACAGAACGTCGTCGTAGGAGAGGGCCTGCGGGATGTCGTCGACCACGGGGCGCTCCGTCTCGGATCCCGCCGAGGGTACGTCAATCAAAGGTCGAGAGGCTCCAGGCGCCCCCTGGGGAGAGCCCCGTGGCCCAGGCGGGTGGCGAGGAAGCGGTGGATGGGGCGGATGTCCGTCCCGACGGGCAACGGGACGAAGGTGCGGTCACCGGGCGTGGAGGCATCGGCGCTCTGGCGCTGCACCTCGAGTATCGGGTCGCCGAGCACGTGTCGGACGCGCACGACGTAGACCTCGTTCCAGTCGACCGTGAGGTGGCGCCAGGCCTGGCGGACCCAGAGCACGTCGGGGTCGAGGATGATCTGGAACCGCTTAGGGAAGATCAACTGGAACGCGAACCAGGCGAGGATCGCGACCGCGACGCCGAGGCCGAGCCACGCGAGCGGATGCCCGAACGAATCCACGACGAACCACCCGGCAACCGCCACGAGCATGGCGGCCCAGAAGCTCCAGACCGCCGCGGCACCCAGGTCAGGCAGGAGCCGGACGGGGTCGGGCACGCGCGGGGTGAACGGGGAGGGTGGCATCGACCGAGCGTACCTCCGCAGCCCTCAGCCGCGTCCACGCCACCGCTGCAGTAACGGGATCGTCGCGATCTTGTCCTCGGTCAGCTCGTCCCAACGCACGGCGATGCGCTTGCGACGGTCACGCCCCGACGTCTCGATGATCCGGTCCGGGGTCACGATGAGGTCGACGAGGATGTCGTGATCCGTCACGGGAACCTCGTCGTCGCCGAGGAGCTGGACCTCGTGGACGGTCGTGGCCACGATCGTGTCGTTGTCCACCATGCCGGCCTCGGCGGCCACGGCGAACTCGAGGTCGCTGAAGCCTCCGCCCTTCCCCAGCCGCGCTCCGTCCTCGCCCACGGCCACGCACCCGACGATCACGAGATCGACGGGGCTGAGCTCGTCCACGTCGATGGTGCGGGCCGACCTGGATGCGCCCTTGATCGAGGACGCCTTCCTCGGCGTGTCGGCGAGGTGGTCGGGGTCGAGGAGGAAGAACGGCTGCTCCTCCGCCAGGCGCGGGACGGCCATGAAGACGGTCTTGCCGTCCTCGAGCGCGCGCTGGCGCACCGGCCACTGCGGCGAGTCCGGGTTCGCCTTGACCGTCGCTGCCCGCTCCCACGTGTCGGTGGTGCGCAGCCGCTCGGCCGCGGCCTCGGCGCCGACGAAGTTGGGGATGCGGCCCTCCGCGCCGGGGAAGCGGGCTGCTCCCGCGTCCTGGAGGGCCGCCCACATCCGGTCACGCAGCTCCGTCTTCCGCGCCAGCTGCTCGTGGTCCTGGCCGTTGCTCACGACCCCCGCCCGCCCCGCCCCCCGCGCCCGCCCCGCCCGCGTCGCGTCACACCGCGACCTGGCCTGGCACACGTGGCGCGCTCGCCGGCGATGCGGCGATGATCGCTCGCGCCGTCCGCAGCGCGAACGCCATGATCGTCAGCTGTGGGTTCACGCCCAGGCACCCGGGGAAGACGCTGGCGTCGGCGACCCACAGTCCCGCCGTGCCGTGGACCCTCCCCCAAGGATCCGCGGGTCCGCGGCGCGGGTCAGCCGACAGGTGGTGGGTTCCGACGGGGTGGTAGGCGGACAGCTTCAGCGCACGCGTGGGCACCTCGCCGGCTTCGAACAGCGCCCGCGCCTCGGCGGGGGTGGCCCACGTCCGTCCCTGCATCCCGACCAGGATGCGGGTCGCGCCGGCTTCGGCGAAGGCCTCCGACAGGAACGCCAGTCCACGGTTGATGCGACGCCGATCGTGCTCCTGGAGCTGGTAGGTCACGACCGGCCGACCGGCGGGGCCGCGGCGCACGCGTCCGGACGAGGTGTCGGTCACGAGGAACCCCGACGACACGACCCGCGACCAGCTCCCGAGCAGCTCCTTCAGTCCACGGCCGGCTCCGGGGAGCTGAGCCCCGCTGACCGGAGGCGGGGCCGTGGTCGCCTCGATCATGATGCCGTCGCCGTGGAGGGCGTCGACCATCCAAGACTGCAGCGTCCCCCGCCACGCGTGGACCACGCGACCGAGGTCAGCGGCGAGACCGATGGCCGGGTGTAGCCGCAGGTTGCGACCACGGCGACCGCTGCGATCGGGGACGTCGGAGGCGTCGAGCAGCATCGGGGTGTGGAAGGCGCCCGCGCTGACCACGACGGTCGAGGCGTCGATGCGGAGCTGACCGCGAGGGATGTCGCGTCGACCCGGGTCGAGCACGGTCGCCTCGAGACCCGTCGCCCGTCCGCCCTCGACGATCACCCGGTCGCAGCGGACGCGCGCGAGGATCCGCGCCCCGGCGCGCTCCGCCCGCGGCAGCCACGTCAGGTGCACCGCCTGCTTGGCGTCACTAGGACAGCCGAACACACACTCGCCGCTACCACGGCAGTCGACGATGTTGCGTGGCAGTGCTCGCCCCGGGTGGCCCATCCGTGCGGTGGCGTCGCGGAACACCTCGGCGTTGACGCCCAACACCTCGTCGGGGATGGGCCGCACCGACTGCACCCGTTCGACCTCGTCGAGCAGCGGGGCGAGGTCCTCGGGGCGTGCATCCTCGAGTCCGTGCTGCGTGACCCACTCGGTCAGCACCCGGGCCGGAGGTCGTAGCGACGTGCCCGCGTTGACGACCGTGGTCCCTCCGACCGCGCGCCCGATCGGCACCGGGATCGGGGGAAATCCGAGCGCGATGGTCGTGCCCTGGTCGCGGTACAGGTCGAGGAAGCGGTGCCAGGGTGTCTGCTCCGCGAACTCGTCGCGCGTGTGGTACCCGCCCTCCTCGAGCACCAGGACGTCGAGCCCGGCCTCGGCCAGCGTCGCGGCCACCACCGCCCCGCCGGCGCCCGACCCGATCACGACCGCGTCGCACCGCAGGCGTCCGTGCTGGGGCAGCTCCGGCCACGTCAGCGGCGTGAGGCGGGGACCGTCAGGGTTCGGGGTCGGATCGAGGGGATCGGGGCGGCGGTACCCGATCTCGGCCGCGACGTGCTCGTCGCTGAGATAGGTGTTGACGATCACGTGCTTCAGCAACGTGACCTGTCCCGCGCGGACGAGGTTGGGGCTCTTGGCGGCCCGGGCGGCGACGCGCTCCCGGATCGCAGGGTCCAGCTGGCTGAAGCGGCGACCGTGCGTGACGAGCGTGGTCAGCTCGAACACCCAGAGCGCGATCCGGAACGCCCACCCGGCGATGCGCCCGAAGCGGTGACGTAGGAGCCGTGCGACCTCCTCGACCGTGTCGGTCTGGGTCGCGGACGGGGCGGGAGTACCGCCCGAAGGCAGCAGAGCATCAGCGACGGCAGCGAGGATCGTCCGTTCCGCGACCGCCAGGCGTGGACCCTCGACGCCGTGGTCGCGGCCGGGATGACCGGCGTCGCCGGTGGGCACGTCGATCCACTCCTCGTCGCTGCGTCACCACGCCGCCGGAGGTCAGGCGTCCGACGGTCGCGGTCCTGCGAACCGTACGGCACCGTCGGTCGCGAGCAGCGACGCGAAGGCCGTGGCGCGGAGCGGCTCGGTGTCCGAGGCTCCGAGCATCACGGCGAACTCGACGATCGGACCGCCGGCGTAGATCTCGACCCTGCCCGCCCGTCGCCATCGACGCACGACCGCGTCGGCGTGGAGGTCGCCGTGGTCGGACCAGCCCTTGCCCTCGTGCCTGCCGCGGACCGGCAGAGCGATCCGTCCCGGGCGTGACCGCGTCGCCGGAACGTCGGTGTGGAGGCGCAGGATGGTGTCGCCACCGTGCTGGACCTGAGCGAGGTGGCGGTCGCCCTCCGAGCGGATCCGCACGGTGGTCGTGCGCACCGGGACGTGCCACAGCTCCCGGCGCAGGAGCGCGGCCTCCTCGCGGTCGACCAGGCTCCACAGGGGCGCGTAGCCCAGATCCCCCACCACGTCCGTGTGCCCGGCCCGGCCGTGGAGCAGCACGGCCAACCCGGGTAGGGGTGAGCCCCGGCCGACGTAGGTCGGTGCCCACAGCGTGACCTCGTTGAACGCCCCGACCGGAGAACGGTCCCACGCCGCCCAGCTGACCACGAGGGAGCCACCGCGGCGTCCACCGGGTACAGGTCGCAGCGGCGCGGCGAGCAGCGGCGCCACGACGTGGCGTGGAACCGCCAGGAACAGCGCAGCGAACGAGCGGAACGACAGGTGCACGGGGAAGTGCAGTTCGACGCCGCTGACCATCACTGGCCGAGCCAAGGGCACGAGCGGGCGGGACACGGCTTCCCCCACTGCGTCGTCCAGGTCGCGAACGCCCCCTCGGGCGGACACCCCGTCCACGTTCTGTGATGGAGGGTAGCGCTCGGGGGTCAGCTGGCCACGTCATCGACGACGCCGTCGAGTGGCACCTGCGCACCACCACGGCGCAGGTCCGCGAGCCGCACGAGCGGCCCCTCGAGCTGCCGCCGTCGGGTCCCGTCGAGGTCATCGAACGCTCGCTTCGCCGAATCGAGTCGGCTGCCGAGCGTCTGCAGCTGCACCACGAACCGCTCCCACTGGTCCTCGAAGCGCCCCAGGACGTCGAGGATCTCGTCCGAGCGTTGGCGCACCGTGAACGCCTCGACCGTCTGGCGCACCACACCGAGGACCGCGAACAGCGTCAGCGGCGAGCACAGCACGACGCGGCGAGCCATCGCCTCGTCGATCAGTGCGGGATCGTGCTCGTGGATGGCGGCGTACACGGCCTCGTTGGGGACGAACAGCAGCGCGAACGCGACCGTGCCGTTGGAGGGATCGACGTACCCGCGCGCCCCGACCTCACGGACCCGGTCGCGTACGTCCCGGACGAAGGCGTCGAGGTGTCGCTGTCGGCCTACCTCGTCGTCGCAGTCGAGCGCCCGTTGGTAGTTGTCCAGGGGGAACTTCACGTCGAGGTGCAGGCAGCGCTCGCCGGGGAGGGTGAAGGTGAAGTCGGGGATCACCCGGCCGCCGGCGACCGACCGTTGACGGTGGTAGTGCAGCCCCTCGACGAACCCGGCCGCGCGCAGCACGTCCGACGCGAGCCGTTCGCCCCAGCTCCCCCGTGCCGTGGGGTTGCTGAGCGTCTGGCTCAGCGACCGGGTCGCGACCGACAGCTCGCGGGTGACCTCGCCGGCGCGTTGGAGCTGCTCCTCGATCACTCCGAACCCCCGGGCGCGCTCCCGCTCGAGGTCGCGCACCAGGGTCGTGACCTCTCCCAAGCCAGCCTGCAGGTTGCGGACCTGCTCGGCCACCGCCCCGCCGTCGCTGGGGCGTGCGGACCCGGCTAGCACCCGCGCCACGAGCACGGCCACGAGCACTCCCACGGCGACGCCGAGCACGACCCCCACCACCGCCGCCCCGGCACTTGCTCCCACGGTTCCTCCCACCCGTCAGCCTCCTCGACCGACGAACGCACGGTACGGGGAGGGTGTGACGTGCCGGTGGACCTCGTGCAGGGGGCCGGCGCGACCGCTCGGTCGCCCCGGACGCGTGGCCACGACTCGACGCCCCCGGGCGCGCCGTTACAGTCGGCGCGATGTCGCCCGCCCCGACCTCCACGACGGTCTCGGACCTGCGGTGCTCGCGCTGCGATGCGCGCTACGCCCCGCTGGAGCGCCACCACGTCTGCACGAACACGACGGGTGGAGGGGCATGCGGGGCGCCGCTGCTGGTCGTCTACGACCTCGCCGCGGTCGCGCAGGGTCTCGACCCCACGCGCCTCTCGGCACGTCCGGCAACGATGTGGCGCTACCGCGAACTGCTGCCGGTACCTCTGGATGCGGACGTGGTGTCGCTGGGCGAGGGGTTCACTCCCCTCCTGCGGTCCGATGCGCTCGCGCGCAAGCTGGGTGTGGGCACGGTGTGGCTGAAGGACGACGGGCTCAACCCCACGGGGACCTTCAAAGCGCGCGGTGCCGCGTGCGGCGTGTCGATGGCCGTCGTGCTCGGGGTCACCGAGGTGGCGCTACCGACCGCGGGCAACGCGGGCGGGGCTTGGGCCGCGTACGGCGCTGCCGCCCGCATGCGCGTGCGCGTCGCGGTGCCCAGCGACGCCCCGCTGATCAACCGGCTCGAACCGCTCACACACGGCGCCGAGGTCTCGGAGGTGGACGGTGACATCGCTGTCGCCAGCGCACTCATCGCTGAAGGCATCGCGGAGCACGGCTGGTACGACGCGGCGACGCTGCGGGAGCCCTACCGCATCGAGGGCAAGAAGACGCTCGGGTTCGAGATCGCCGAGCAGCTGGCCCTCGAGGCGGACGCCCCACGGCCTCCCTGGCCCCTGCCCGACGCGGTCGTGTACCCGGCTGGCGGCGGCGTCGGCATCATCGGGATCTGGCGCGCGCTCGAACAGCTCCAGGAGCTCGGCTGGGTGCTCGGGCCTCTGCCACGCATGATCGTCGTGCAGGCGGCCGGCTGCGCCCCGATCGTCTCGGCCTTCGAGTCCGGCGCCGACGTCTCGCGGTTCTGGGAGGACGCGGACACCATCGCCTCGGGGCTGCGGGTGCCGAAGGCGCTCGGGGACTTCCTCGTCCTCCGGGCGGTGCGGGAGTCGGGCGGGGTCTGCGTCGCGGTCGAGGACGGGGCGACGCTGGCGTCACTCCGCGAGGTCGCGACCACGACCGGGGTGCTGTGCGCCCCGGAGGGCGCGGCCGCCGTCGCGGGGGTACGGGAGCTGGTCGCGCGGGGCGAGCTCGGCCGGGGCGACCGGGTCGTCGTGATCAACACCGGCTCGGGGCTGAAGTACCCCGAGGTGCTCGCCGCGCTCCGGCGTTGAAGCGTTGAGCGCACTCCAACGCACTCAACGCTTCAATTCAACCTCGGTCGACCTCAGCGGTCGCGGCCGCGCCGATCCACTCGAAGTGGTGGTTGTCGGGCTGGATGAAATCACCGCCCCAGCGGAACCCGTGCGCCTCGAAGGCCGCGATCACGTCGGGATGAGGTGACGGCCCGAGGTCGGAGTGGGACAGGTCGACGTTGATGTCGATCGCGATACCCCACGAGTGGTGCGACAGGCGTGCTCCCGTGGTCGAGATGCGACGGGGGTGGTAGCAGCCGCCGTACCTGGCAGGATCGATCTCGTGGGCCAGGCCCGCGTCGACCACCTGCTGCAAGGCACCGCGGAGGTCGTCGACGATCTCTGCGTGGCACGTGACCGAGGCCAGGATCGGAACGTCGGCGCGCACGATGCGCTGGGCTGCGAAGTCGGGATCGATGTCGATCTCGCGGACGCCGGCACGGGGGCGGAAGGCGAACTCGCCGAAGCGGTCCTTCACCTGTGCCAGCGACAGCACGAGCGGGGCCCGGCGCAGCTCGCCACCGGTCGCGTCCACGATCCGAGCCGTGAGATCGGGCGGGACGAGGGCCTCGATCTGGGCCGTGAGCGCTTCGAGCTCGACGCCGGGCGCCGCCTCGTGACGCAGGAACACGGTGCCGTCGGCGCCGAGTCCGGCAGCCGTCGCGTCAGCCGCGTGGAGGACGATCTCGGCTCGACCCACGGAACCGTCGGGCACCACCGCGACGACCTCGAGACCCGGCAGGCCCGCGAGGTCGACCTCGCCACCGACGCCGGTGGCACGGAGCCGGGCACCGGTCTCCGAAAGAAGCACGCCGCGGGGCGCGAGCCGGTCGAGCAGGTCACCGGGCTCCCCCCGTTGCGTGGCCACGTACTCCGTCGGATCGACGGCGGCGACGTCGACGGGGATCTGGAAGCCGTCGCTCAGTCGCGTGGTCGGGACGCCGTCAGGGTTCCGCGCCCCGACGAGCGCTAGGGTGTCGGAGCGCACGTGCGCGGTCGCGACGACGTGCGGGAGGCTGGCGACCGCGTCAGCGAACGCGCGTGTCAGGTCACCGCGCGCCCACACGACCAGCACACCGCCACGGTCGGCCTGGCGGGGACCGACCGCACCGTCCTCGACGGACCCGCTCGGTCGCGGTTCCTCCGAGGTCGGTGGAGCCGGTGAGGCGGTCCCGCGGGGAACCTCCCGGTCCGCGCTCGACAGCGCCCCGACCGTCGCCAGCCCGGTGACGGCGAGGAGCGCGACGAGCCCCCAGATGATCCAGCGCGACACGGGACCTCCTTCCGCGGCAACGGTACGTGCTGAACCGCACCGTGACCTGCTACGTACCTGTACGTGACAAGCCCGACAACAGACAGAGGGGAACGCACATGCCACGGCTCACCCGCTCGGCTCTCGCGGTCGCTGCGCTGCTCGTCCTCGCCGGCTGCGGCGACGACGACACCGACGTCAACGTCACGCCCGATACCGACACCACGACCGAAGCGCAGCCGACCGAAACCGCGGCTCCCCCCGACACGGCCGAACCCACCGAGGCAGCTGCGCCGACCGACGCCACCGGCGCTGTGACGCTCGCGACCGCCTCGTCGGACCTCGGCACGATCCTGATCGATGGCGAGGGCAGGACGCTGTACGTGTTCGACAACGACACCGACGGCACGAGCACGTGCTACGACCAGTGCGCCGAGAACTGGCCGGCCTTCACCGGGACCGCCGAGGCCGGCGGCGACGTGGATGCGTCACTGATCGGCACGACGACCCGCGATGACGGCACGACCCAGGTCACCTACAACGGCCAGCCGCTCTACTACTTCGCGGCGGATCAAGCGCCCGGCGACACCAACGGGCAGGGTGTCGGCGACGTGTGGTGGGTCGTCGGACCTGACGGCGCCAAGATCACCTAGTTCACGGCAGGAGCGACGGTGGACGGCTCGACCGACTCGATCGACTCGATCGAGCAGCTCCACGCCGACTTCTCCGGCCCCCTCTACCTGTACGCGCTCCGCCGCCTCGGCGACCGACCGGCCGCCGAGGAAGCGGTGCAGGACACGCTCGTGCGCGCCTGGCGTCACGCCGGACGCTTCGACCCGGCCCGCGGGTCGCTGCCCGCGTGGCTGTTCACCATCGCCCGCAACATCACGACCGACCGGCTCCGACGCGCCGGCGCCCGCCCCGACGAGGTCGCGTCCATCGACGACGTCGGGGCGCCGCTGACCGACGGCGACATCGATCGGGCGATGGAGGCGTGGCAGCTCGCTGACGCTCTCCACGGCCTCAGCGAGGAGCACCGCCGCGCCATCGTGGCGGTGCACTACCACGGCTTCACGGTGCGCGAGACCGCGGCTCAGGAAGATGTCCCCGAGGGGACGATCAAGTCGCGCCTCTACTACGGACTGCGTGCGCTCCGACTGCGACTGGAGGAGACGGGGGTGACCGGATGAGCGAGCAGGAACCTCACGTGCGGACCGAACTGGGCGCGTACGTCCTGGGCGCTCTCGAGCCCGCCGAGCGACGCGCCGTCGAACGCCACCTGGACAGCTGCGCCTCCTGCCGCGACGAGGTCAGCAAGCTGTCGATCCTGCCGTCGCTCCTCGACCGACTCGACCCCGAGGAAGCCAGCGCCGACTTCGACGAGGTGCGTCGCGGCCTGTCGCTGCTGCTGCAGCGCTCGACGAGCGCCGAGCGTCGCCGGCTGCGGCGCCAGGTCACGATCTGGCGGGTCGCGACGGTCGCCGCATCGGTCGTCGCGCTGCTCGTGGGCGTCGTGGCGTGGCAACCCTGGCGCGAGCCGCCCGACCGGATCGTGGTCGAGATCGTCCCGATGGCCGACCGCGCGAGCACGGTCGGAGGCACGGTCGCGGCCTACGCGTGGGAGTGGGGCACGACCGTCGAGATCCGCGTCGAGGAGCTGCCCCCGGCTCCCGGCTACGCGGTCTGGGCGATCAGCGAGGACGGCCACCGCGAGCGCGCCGGGACGTGGGGGCCGACCTCCGACGGTGCCGCGTGGGTCCGGGGAGCCAGCGCGATCCAGCGCGCCCAGCTCGCTCGGGTCGAGATCACCGACACGGAGGGTTCCCCGCTCTTCGGCGCGGTCTTCGACGTGTCATGCTGTGCCGCCCAGGCACCGGAGGACACGGCCGTTGATCGTGCTCAAGACCGCCAACGAGATCGAGGCACTGCGTGAGGCGGGGCGCGTGGTCGCGCTCGCCCACGCGGCGATGCGCGCGGCCGCAGCGCCCGGCGTCACCCTGAAGGAGCTCGACTCCGTCGCCGCGGACGTGCTGGCGGAACACGGGGCGACCTCCGCCTTCCTCGGTTACCAGCCCCACTTCGCCTCCTCGCCGTTCCCGGGTGTTATCTGCGCGTCGATCAACGACCAGATCGTCCACGGCATCCCGACCGAGTACGCGCTGCAGGAAGGCGATCTGGTCAGCATCGACTTCGGGGCGGTGCTGGGCGGCTGGGTCGGTGACGCCGCGGTGACCTTCCCGGTGGGCGAGCCGCGTGACCAGGCCGATGCCGACCTCATCGAGTGCACCGACACCGCCCTCGCCGCCGGGATCGAGGCGGCGGTGGTAGGCAACCGCATCGGCGACATCAGCCACGCCATCGCCACGATCGCGCGCCGTCACGGCTACGGCATGCCGGAGGGCTGGGGCGGACACGGCGTCGGGCGCGAGATGCACGAGGATCCCTCCGTGCCCAACGACGGCAAGCCCGGACGCGGCCTGAGGCTCAAGCCGGGACTCGTCATCGCGATCGAGCCGATGTTCATCGCCGGTGGTGACGACAGCTACCGCCTCGCCGACGACGGCTGGACCGTGCTCACGACCGATGGCAGCAACGCCGCCCACAGCGAGCACACCATCGCCATCACCGAGAACGGCCCCCGCATCCTGACCCTGCCCTGATCTTGGCGACGGCGCATCCGCGCCGTCGATCCAGTGGTCGCACGGCGTCCGCCACCGAGAGCGCGGTCTCGGCGGCTCCCGTCGCAGGGGGACCCGGACGTTGGGTTTCTTGGCGACGGCGCATCCGCGCCGCCCCGACGGGAACACGCATCCACGCGCGTTTCCGTCACCGCAAGCGGCGACCGGCGGCCCGCCCCGACGGGAACACGCATCCACGCGCGTTTCCGTCACCGCAAGCGGCGACCGGCGGCCCCCCCCGACGGGAACACGCATCCACGCGCGTTCCCGTCGCCCATCCTGTAGCAGGTCGGTCGAGCCTCAACGCCGACATCCGTCGGCGTACACGGTCAGGGGTGGTGGCAGGTGGGTGTGGTGGCGGTCGTCGCTACCGGGGTCTGCCCAGCCGAACTCCGAAGGAGCGGTCACGTCGAACGTGTCGCCGTCACCACGTTCCCCCACGTGGGTGGCGGTCACGTCCCACGTTAGCGTTGCGCCGCGTACCTCGATCGTGGCGTCGTTGTTCACGAACGGTTCCCGCGGAAGCACGTCGTAGTCCCCCCCAGAGAACTGCACGGTGAACTCCACGGTGTACGTGGTCGTGCCAGATGCCTGCTGCTCCGCGGAGCAGCTGACCAGCACGGGATCGTCCTTCGAGGGTTCGGAGTAGGCGACCACCGGGTCGGGTTCAGGTGAGGGCTCCGGCGAAGGGTCAGGCGAGACCTCGGGCGAACGGTCAGGCGAAGGCTCGGGGGAGACTTCCGGCTCCGGCGCCGACGCCGGTTCCGGTTCTGGCTGTGGGTTTGGTTCTGGCTCGGGGTCTGGTTCCGGCGCTGGTTCAGGCGTGGGGCCGGGCTCCGGGCCACGGTCCTGGGTCCGCTCGTTCCCACCGTCGTTCGTGTCGGAGGAGGTCTGCTCGGCGTCGTCGTACTCGCCATCGCTGTCGAGGTCCCAAGCCTCGGGCGCAGCATCGGTCGCGGATCCGTCGTTGCCGTCGACTTCCGAAGCGGCGACGCCGGGCAGGATGTCGAACCGCGGCATGTCGACCCCGCCTGCCCCCCCGCCGCGAGCCAGGGCCACCCCACCCGCCGCGGTCAGGATGGCGACGCCTGCCGCAGCCGTCACGGCCGCCAGTCGCTTCCTGCTCACCGAGAACGACCCGAACCCGACCAGCGCCGCTCGCGACCCGTGCCTGAAGACGATGTTGGAGTACTTGACCCTGCCAGGGCGCTTGCGAGCGTTGCTCGTGTCGGTGATCGCGGCGCGCACCCCTTCCAGGAGCTGGTCGGGGGTGAACGGCTTGGCGAGGAAGGCGACTTCGTCCGTGTCGATCCCGACGTCAGCCGGGTCGTGCCCGGACATCAGTAGCACGCTGGTGGTGCCACCTTCGGGGCCCCCACCACCGCGGCTCGTTCTCTTGCCTCTGATGATCTCGAGCACCTTGTCCCCATCGGGAACCCGGGATGATGCCTCGACGCCGTGCCCCCGGGTGTGCCACCGGCGAGGGTTCCAACCCGGTACGACCACCTTGCACGCAGCGAGCAGCTCGTCGAGCGTCACCCCGTCCGTGCCGGCAAGCACGACGTCCGTCGCGAGGTCGCGCGTCGACGACGAGTTCAGGTCGCTGACGAGCAGGTCCACCCCGTCCAACGTTGCGGCCAGCTCCAGCGCCTCCTCCGCGCTGGCCGCGGTCACGACCTCGTAGCCCTCGTCGGCCAGCGTCTGCTCGCAGAGGTCGCGCACGCTGTCGTCGTCCTCGACCACGAGCACCCGGGAGCGCAGCGGGCGCCCATCGGGGGAGAACCTCGTAGACGGCACGACGTCCGGGTCGGACCCCCTCTCGTAGTCCCAGATGCCGATGGCTCGGCCCTTGTGCCGAAGCCGCTCCGACACGGCGGACCGTGCCGCTCCCAGGAGCTGGTCGGGGGTGAACGGCTTGGCGAGGAACGACACCTCCACACCGTCGGCGTCCGGGTCCTGCTGGATCGAGTATCTCGGAGGGAACGACCAGCCCGTCCCGAGGAAGGGCCGGAGGCCCAACTCGGTGGGGTCGTAGCCGGAGGTCAACATGACGGTCACGTCGGGGTTGCGCTCCACGAGCTGCTTTGCCAGCTCGGCGCCGCTCGCGCCAGGCAGGTTGAGGTCCACGACGACGAGTCCCACCTCCAAGATGGTGATCCCGGGGTCGTGGACGTTGGAGTCGGAGGACAGGAGCTCTAGCGCCTCCTCCGCGCTGGCCGCTGTCACGACCTCGTAACCCTCGTCGGCCAGCGTCTGCTCACACAGCTCACGCACGCTGTCGTCGTCCTCGACGACGAGCACCCGCGACGCGATGTCCGCCGCAACCGGTCGTGGTGCGTCACCGGGGCCAGCACGACCGTCGCCGTGAGGTGGCGCGCCTCCAGAGCGTGCGGAACCGTAACCGGACGTCCATCGTCCGTAGGACCGTGCGACCTGTAACGCGAGGGTGGCCGCCACGCCTGCCAGCACGGCCAGGCCGACCAGGAGCATGGCCAGCATCAAGATCGTCTCCACTGCTAGGGCGAATCCACCGTACGGGCGACCATGCGACCGCGTCTGTGGTCATTCCTGCCCATGTTCCGTGCCCTGGACGTCCGCGGGTCCGGCCTTCTCGCAACTTCATCACCCACATCGCTCGGATAGCCGACCGGATCGGGGGACGAAGTACAGCAGATGGCTATCGGGGCGGATCGGGGACGAAGTGGAGCGACGGCGCGTCAGTCCTCCGCGAGCAGGGCGTCGATCTGGCCCGCCGCCCCGCGGATGCCCTCCTCCATGCCCATATCCAGCAACTGCTGCATGGCCTCTGCGGAGGGGAACCGGGTGAGGATGCGCATCGTGGTCCCCGCCCCGTCCGCGGGCTCGATGGTCACCTCGCTGATGGTCACGGGCAGTTCGTCGTTCGGCGCGCCCGCGTCGTCCGCGAACCCGTCCTCGAAGACGAGACGCGTCGGCGGGTCGA
Source organism: Actinomycetota bacterium (assembly GCA_019347575.1). NCBI lineage: Bacteria > Bacillati > Actinomycetota > Actinomycetota bacterium. The sequence continues at coordinate 77,386 of JAHWKY010000018.1, forward strand.
CCTCCTGGACCCGCCAGTAGCCCTTGGGCTGGTCACCCTCGGGGCCGGTCATGTAGTAGCTGACGTGACCCCCGGGGCGCAGGTCGTGGTCGACCACCGTCGCGGGGTACGTGGGCGGTCCCCACCACCGTTCGAGCTGGCGGGGATCGTCCCACAGCCGCCACACCCGTTCGGCCGAGGCGTCGAAGTGCATGGTGATCTCGAGCGTGAGCTCGTCGGTGTCCCGGGTGAGATCGGTGATCGGCATGGCTCGCTCCTGTCTGATGGATCGGTGGTCAGGGGATCTCGTCGAGGAGATCCTGCATGCGGTCAGCGCGGTGACGCCACAGCGACTCGTAACGGTCCATGAGCACACGCACGGCCCGCAGCCCGTCCATGTCGGTCGTGACCAGGCGCCGACGGCCGTCGGTCCGCTTGCGCACGAGCCCCGCGCGCTCCAGCACGGCGATGTGCTTCTGCACCGCCGCGAAGCTCATCGGGTAGTGCGCGGCGAGGTCGGACACGCCGAGGTCGCCGCGCATAGCCCGCTGGAGGATGTCCCGACGGGTCGCGTCGGCGAGCGCGCCGAAGATCTCATCGGCCTGCTCGGAGGTCAGCGTCACCTTCATACTTACAACCATATGGTTGTAGGTATATCGCCGTCAAGCACCTGACCGGGAACGTGGGAACCCGGCTCGCCGCCCCGACCTCGTGGCCCACTAGCCCTCGACGCGGGGCTGTTGCGGGGCAGGCTGGTCCCGGGTCGGGAAGTCCTCGAGCGCCCCGTGCGGTTCGGCGTCCCACTGGCGGAAGGTGAGCTCGGTCTGCAGGTAGACCGTCACCAGTTCGGCGACCGCGCGGATCGAGTCGAGGTGGGTGCGCTCGTGCCCGTGGGTGGCATCGACCCCGAACCCGATGAGCGCCGCGCGCATCTCGGCACCGGCCTCGAGCGCGGCCGCGATGTCCGACCGGTACATCTTGAACACGTCGCGCGCGAACGGCAGAGCGTGTTCGTCACACAGGCGCAGCAGCTTGCGGGTCAGGTGGAAGTCGAACGGGCCGGTCATGTCCTGCATCGCGACGGTCACGCCGAACTCGGTGGACGCCTGGTTCGGGGCGACGACCGCGCTGTCGATCGACACCATCTCGGCGACGTCCTCGTGCAGGCCGTGGCTCGCGCCGTGGCCGACCTCCTCCGCGATCGTGATGAGCAGGTGGGCGGACACCGGCAGGCGCACGTCCTCCTCGACGATCGCCTTGAACGCCCCGAGCGCCGCGGCAACGCCCGCCTTGTCGTCGAGGTGTCGGGACTTGACGAACCCCGACGTCGTGATCTCGGGCATGGTGTGGAACGTGACGAAGTCGCCGATGCGTATCCCGAGCGCCTCGACGTCTGCGGCTGAGGCGACCCGCTCGTCGAGACGCAGGTTGACGTGATCCCAGCCGATCCCCTGGGTGTCGACGGCCTCGCCGTAGGCGTGACCACTGGCGAGCAGCGGCAGGATGGTCCCGGTGAAGAACACGTCGGGGTGGTCCGTGAACACGGTCGCGCGAGCACCCTCGGCGAAGCGGGCCGAGTGCGTGCCGATCGGGGTCAGCTCGAGCCGGCCGGACGGATCGATCCTCGCGACCATGGCACCGATCGTGTCGGCGTGGACGACGACGGCGCGGTCGGGGCTGTTCTGATCCCCGGGTACCTCCGCGAGCAGCGCGCCCCGCCGGGTCATCTCGAACTCGATGCCTAGGTCGGTCAGCAGCGCCCCGAGGTCGTGCATGATCCGATCGGTGCGGCCGGTGGGGCTGGGGGTACGCAGCAGCTCGATCATGACCTCGGTCACCCAGTCGAGGTCGATCGGCAGCGGTTTGACGGTCACGACCGGGGAGACTACCGACCCGTACTAGGGATGATGGGTGGCCGGGTTGCCCTCGGCGGCGTCGGGCTCCCAACCACGCGGCAGCGCGCGCGTCGAGGGGAACAGCAGGTCGATGAACCGCTCCGCGGTCGGCTGGGGCTCGTGGTTGGCGAGGCCGGGGCGCTCGTTGGCCTCGATGATCGCGTACTCCTCGCCGTCGACCGCCGGGACCATCAGGTCGAGTCCGACGACGGGGATGTCGAGCGCGCGGCTGGCCTCGATCGCCACCGCCTCGAGGGACGGGTGCAGGTCGGCCGTGACGTCGTGGATGGTCCCCCCGGTGTGCAGGTTCGCCGTGCCCCGGACGCGGAGCACCTCGTCGCGGGGCAACACGTCGGTGAGCTGGTACCCGGCCTTGGCGATGTTGGTCAGGGTGGTCTCGTCGACCGGGATCTGTGACTCGCCGTCCGTGGCGGCCGCGCGGCGGCGGCTCTGGCTGGCGATCAGCTCCTCGATCGTGTGGCGGCCGTCGCCGCGGACCGAGGCGGGGCGTCGCACCGCGGCCGCGACCACCTCGTGCCCGATCACGACGATGCGGAGATCGTCGCCCGAGACGTGCTCCTCGATGAGCACGTCGGGGCACGACTCCGCCGCCTTGCGGACCGCCGCGTGCAGCTCCTCCGGTGTCGTCACGCCGACCGTGACGCCGTCGCCCTGCTCGCCCCGCGCCGGCTTGACCACGACCCGCCCCACGTGGGCGAGGAACGCCTCGTCCTCGGTGTCGAAGGTCGCCTCACGCCCTTGCGCCACGCGCAGGCCGGCGCCCTGGAGCAGACGGCGGGTCACGCGCTTGTCGTCGCACCGGCTCATGGCGACGGCGGTCGTCAGCTCCGACAGCGACTCGCGGGTGACGACCTCGCGGCCGCCGTGCGACAGCTTGAGGTAGCCGCCCTCCGCATCCACCACGTCCACAGCGATCCCCCGCCGCATCGCTTCATCGGCGATGATCCGGGCGTAGGGATTCAGCGCGTCGACGTCGTCGCTGCTGCCGGCGAACAGCCGCTCGTTGATCGGGTTCTTGCGCTTGACACAGAAGACGGGCACGCGCACGAAGCCCAGCTTCTCGTACAGCTTGATCGCGGGCTCGTTGTCGTGCATCACCGACAGGTCGAGGTACGCGGCCTCACGGGCCTTGTAGCGCTCGGCCAGCGCACGCACGAGCGCCTGTCCGACCCCGGGGCGATCGGCCTGCGGGTCGACCGCGAGGCACCACAGACTCGTCCCCCGCTCGGGGTCGTTGAACGCGCGGTGGTGATCGACGCCGGTGACGGTGCCGATCACCTGACCCGTGTCGGCGTCCTCCGCGACGAGGTAGGTGAAGGTCTTGGTCAGCTGGTTCTCCCACATCAGGTCGGACGGGGCGGTCACCATCCCGCAACGGGTGTAGACCCGGTTCACCGCCTCGGCGTCCTCGCGGTTGCGCAGCTTGCGGATGAGCACACCGCGGATCGGGTCCGCCGTCGAGCGGTAGTGGTGCATCCAGAGCCGGAACGTCACCGACGGGTCGATGAACAGCTCCTGAGGAGCGAACGCGGTCAGCACCTGAGGCTCACGCACGTAGAGGCAGACGTCCCGTCGACCCGGCTCCTCCTCGCGGAGCGCCGCGGCCAGCTCGGCGTGGTCATCGAAGGTCTGACCGAACAGGAGTCGACCCCAGCCGCACTCGAGGGTCACGTTGGTCTCGATGCCCTCGGTGAGACGGGTAGGCGGGGTGTCCCACGCACGCGTTGAGAGGGCGTGCTCGTGCCACAGCCGTCGGGGCTGGTCGCGGCGCGGTCGTCGGGTCACGGAGCCCCCGTCAGGGTCGGATGTCGTGCGTCTGGAGCCACAGCTCCAGCAGGCCGATCTGCCACAGCTTGTTCCCCCGCAGTGGTGTCAGCTCGGCGTTCGGGTCAGCCAGCCACGTGTCGACCACGCCGCGGTGGTACAACCCGCGCTCGTGCGCCTCGGGCGCGTTGAGGGCATCCCGTAGGAGCTGCAGGACCTCACCTTCGAGGTGGGTCAGGGCGGGCACGGGGAAGTAGCCCTTGGGTCGGTCGATGACATCGCTCGGGATGACCTTGCGCGCGGCCTCCTTGAGCACACCCTTGCCCTCGTGGGCGAGCTTCAGTGCGGGTGGGCAGCGTGCCGCGAGCTCGACGACCTCGTGGTCGAGGAACGGGACCCGGGCTTCGAGGCCGTACGCCATCGTCATGTTGTCGACGCGCTTGACGGGATCGTCGACCAGCATCACGGTCGTGTCGAGACGCAGGGCGCGGTCGACCGGCGTTTCCGCGCCGGGGCGGGCGAAGTGCTCCTCGACGAACCGACGGCTGTCGTCCTGATCCGTGTGGTAGTCGGGCCGTACGAGCCGACGCAGCTCGTCGTGGCCACGATCGAAGAACGCGCGCGCGTACGTGTCGACGCCCGACCCGTCGGCATCGACCATCGGCGGGTACCAGTGGTAGCCGCCGAAGACCTCGTCGGCTCCCTGTCCCGACTGGACCACCTTCAGGTGGCGGCTCACCTCGTAGCTGAGGAGGTGGAACGCGACCACGTCGTGGCTCACCATCGGCTCGCTCATCGCTGCGATCGCCTGCGGCAGTGCCGGCAGCAGCCGCTCGTTGCCGATGCGGATGCGGTTGTGGTGGGTTCCGAACGTGTCCGCGATGACGTCGGAGTACTTGAACTCGTCGCCCTCGCGCCCCCCGACGGCCTCGAACCCGATCGAGAAGGTCTCGAGGCCGTGCTGGCCCGCCTCGGAGAGCAGCCCGACGACGAGGCTGGAGTCGAGCCCCCCGGACAGCAGCACGCCGACCGGCACATCGGCGACCAGGCGACGCTCGACGCTGCGCCGGAGCGTCTCGAGCACCGCGTCCTCCCAATCCCGTTCGCTCCAGTCGGACCGGTCGGGATCACGGGTGAAGTCGGGCTTCCAGTAGGTGGTCTGGTCCCGGGCACCGTCCGCCTCGATCGTCAGCAGCGTGGCCGGTGGCAGCTTGCGGACCCCGTTGAGGACGGTGCGGGGCGCGGGGACGACCGAGTGGAACGTGAGGTAGTGGTGCAGCGCCACCGCATCGATGCTCGTGTCGAGCTCGCCGCCGGTCACCAGAGCCGGGAGGGTCGACGCGAAACGGATGCGTCCTGCGGTCTCGGCGAGGTAGAGGGGCTTGATTCCGAGCCGGTCACGACCCAGGACGAGCCGGCCCGTGTCGCGCTCGTGGATCGCGAAGGCGAACATGCCGTTGAGGTGGTGGACGCACCCGTCGCCCCACTCCGCGTAGGCCCTCAGGAGCACCTCGGTGTCGGAGGTGGAGAAGAAGCGGTGCCCGGCGTCACGCAGTTCCTCGCGCAGCTCGGGGTAGTTGTAGATGCACCCGTTGAACACGATCGTGAGCCCGAGGTGCGGATCGACCATGGGCTGGGCACCGTGCTCCGACAGGTCGATGATGCTGAGCCGGCGGTGGCTCATGGCTACCGCTCCCTGCGCGAAGATCCCCGAGCCGTCCGGACCACGAGCGGCCAACGGCCCGGCCATGCGCTCGACCGTGGTGACGTCGGGTCGGCGTCCATCGGTGCGGAACTCGCCGGCGAAACCACACACGGTGGGACGCCTCCTCGGGGTCGCCGACGGTGAAGTCTTCGAGTCCAACAACGTGACGCGCCGATCGTCGCGCGTCCCGTGCGGGCTCTGTCCCTTCGGACAGCAGGATGGAGCACGCGAGCGCGTCGGGTCAAGGTGAGCGGCCCCAGTACGCTGCGCGGGTCGAGACGTCTCCGGAGGGAAACGGGCCCGTGTCCGACGCTGCGCTGAACCCAGACCAGCGCGCGCGTGACCTCCAGCGGATGCGCGAGGAGGTCTTCGACCTGGTCGTCATCGGCGGCGGGGTCACGGGCGCCGGGATCGCCGTCGACGCCGCGACCCGGGGGCTCGAGGTGGCCCTGCTGGAGCAGCGCGACTGGGCGGCGGGGACATCGAGCCGTTCCAGCAAGCTGATCCACGGCGGCCTGCGCTACCTGGAGCAGCTCAACTTCGGCCTCGTCCGTGAGGCACTCGTCGAGCGCGGCCTGCTGCTGGATCGGCTGGCGCCGCACCTGGTCAAGCCGGTGTCGTTCCTCTACCCCCTGCGCCGCCACGTCTGGGAGCGCGCCTACGTCGGAGCCGGCCTGGCCCTCTACGACTCGATGGGCGGAGCCGGTGACCTCCCACGCCACCAGCACCTGACGAAGCGCAAGGCCCTGCGCCTCGCTCCGGCACTGCGCAGCGACTCGCTGACCGGCGCGGTGCGGTACTGGGACGGCCAGGTCGACGACGCCCGGTTCGTCGTCGCCCTCGCCCGGACGGCCGCTCGTCACGGCGCCGCACTGGCCACCAGCGCACGGGTCTACGGGCTGCTCCGTGAGGGCGAACGCGTCGTGGGGGTCCGCACGCGCGACCTCGAGCACGGTGACGAGATCGCCGTGCGCGGCCGGATGGTGGTGAACGCCACCGGCGTGTGGGCCAACGAGGTGCAACAGATGATCGGCCGCGGCCGCATCCGGGTGCGGCCGTCCAAGGGCGTGCACATCGTCGTGCCGCGCGACCGCATCCAGGCCGACGCGGGTCTCATCCTGCGGACCGATCGCAGCGTGCTCTTCGTCATCCCCTGGCCCGCGGCCCCGAACCTGCGCCACTGGCTGATCGGGACGACGGACACGGACTGGAACCTCGATCTGTCGCACCCGGCCGCGAGCCGGGTCGACATCGAGTACCTGCTCACCGAGGTGAACAAGGTTCTGCGCACACCCCTGACGCCGGCCGACGTCGAGGGGGTGTACGCGGGACTGAGGCCGCTGCTCTTCGGTGAGGACGAGGCGACCAGCACGCTGTCACGCGAGCACGCCGTCGCCCCGACCGTTGCCGGCATGATCACCGTCGCGGGAGGCAAGTACACGACCTACCGGGTCATGGCGGAGGACGCGGTCGCAGCCGCCGTGCGGGGTATGGATCGCCGCGTCCCACGTTCGGTGACCGCCGAGACTCCGCTGTTGGGTGCCGACGGCTACCACGCGCTGTGGAACCAGCGTCGGCAGCTCGCCGCGGAGTCCGGGCTGCACGTCGCACGCGTCGAGCACCTGCTGCATCGGTTCGGGTCGGCGATCACCGATCTGCTCGATCTGATCGCCGATCGCCCCGAACTCGGCGAGCCTCTGCACGGCGCCGACGACTACCTCGCGGCGGAGGTGGTCTACGCCGCGTCCCACGAGGGCGCGCTGCACCTCGACGACGTGCTCACCCGCCGCACCCGCATCTCGATCGAGGAGTGGGACCGGGGCGCGGGGGCCGCCGACCACGTGGCCAACCTCATGGCCCAGGTCCTGGGGTGGGACAGCGTCACCCTCAAGCGCGAGATCGAACACTACGAGGCCAGGGTCGAGGCCGAGCTCGGCTCGCAGCAGATGCCCGACGACCACACCGCCGACGCGGCCCGGCTCGGTGCGCCCGACGTCCGCATGGGTGCGCGCGGGCACCACGACGCGCCGGCGTGACCCTCGCCTCGCGCCGGCTGCTGCCGCTCCACGTCGGCGTCCTCGTCGTCCTCGTCGCCACCACCTTGCTCGGCCTGTGGCAGCTGCGCCGTCACGACGAGGCGCGCGCGGACGCGGACCGGCTCGCGGCACGCATAGATCTTGACCCGATCCCCCTGAGCGAGGTGGATGCCACCGGCGATCCGGGATCGTTCGAGTTCGTGCCGGTGGAGGCGACCGGCGTGTACGAGCAGGATGCCGAGATCCTGGTCCGCAACCGCGCACGCCGGGGCGTGAACGGGTGGCACGTCGTCACGCCGCTGCTCCTAACGGACGGCGGGGCGGTGCTGGTCAACCGCGGCTGGGTCCCGCTCGACATCGGCGAGGCGGGTGCCGCGACCGCACCACCACCTGAGGGACAGGTCACCGTGGTGGGGCCGCTCATGCGGTCACAGCGACCTTCCGGGTTCGGCCCGAAGGATCCCGACCAGGGCCAGCTCGACCGGGTCTTCCGCATCGATGTCGACCGCATCTCCCGGCAGGTGTCGGCAGCGGAGGTGTTCCCGGGGTACCTCCAGCTGGCAGCCCAGACACCGCCGCAGGGGCAGGGCCATCCGCTCCCAGTGGAGGCGCCGCAACCGGATGCCGGGCCGCACCTCGGCTACGCGCTGCAGTGGTTCGGGCTGGGCCTGACCGCGGCGGTGGCGTACGCGTTCTTCCTGCGCCGGCGCCTGAGCGAGCCCGAGCCGCGATCGGAGCTCGAGACGGAGCTGGATCGGTGAGCGAGGACGGTTCCCCGCAGCCGCGACTGGCCGCCGCTCTGGGCTACCTCACCGCGACCCGGCTGCTCGTCAACACGCTGCACCGGTTCGTGTTCCCCTTCCTGCCCGCGATCGCGCGGGGCCTGGGCATCTCGCTGGGCCAAGCCGGGTTGCTGGTATCGGCCCGCAACCTCGCCGGAGCCGCCGCGCCGCTGACCGTCGGGGTCGGGTCGCGCGGCGGGGGTCGCCGCGTCGTCACCGCCGGGCTGGTGCTGCTCGTGGTCGGCGCGGCGCTGGCATCGATCAGCGCGGGGCTGATCGCCGCGCTGATCGCGTTCGTGTTCCTCGGTTTGGGCAAGCCGACGTTCGACGTCGGTCAGCAGACCTACCTGTCGGACCGCACCCCCTACCACCTCCGCGCGCGGTACCTGTCCACGGTCGAGCTGACGTGGGCAGGGGGGTTGCTGCTGGGGGGACCGGCCGCCGGCTGGCTGATCTCACGCTTCGGATGGCAGGCACCGTTCGTCGCCGTCGGGCTGGGGCTGGCCGTGGCCCTGTCGGTTCTTGCTCGGGTGCTCGAACCCGGGCCGTCGCGACCGCCTGGCCGACGGGCGACGCTCCAGCTGGAGCCGGCAGCCCGCAGCCTCCTGGGGGTCGCTCTGCTCTTCTCGCTCGCCACCGAGCTGGTGTTCATCGTGTTCGGGGCGTGGCTCGAGGAGGACTTCGGCCTGTCACTGATCGGGTTGGGCGGCGTGGCGACGGTCATCGGCCTCGCGGAACTCGCGGGTGAGGGCACGACGATCGCGTTCACCGACCGGCTCGGCAAGCGTCGCGCCGTGGCCGTCGGACTCGTCATCTCGATCGTGTCGTTCGCGGCACTGGGCGCGGCCAGCGGCCGCTTCGGCGTCGGGATCGCGCTGCTGGCGATCGGGCTGTTCGGGTTCGAGATCACGATCGTCTCCACCATCCCGCTCGCCAGCGAGGTCGATCCGGCGGACCGTTCGCGCTACCTGGCGCTGCTCGTGCTCGCGGTGTCGATCGGTCGTGCCGCCGGTGCGGGGTTCGGGCCGTGGCTGTTCGAGCGGGGCGGGTTCGCGACCAACACCGTCGCGGCAGCGGCGCTGCTGGTGGCCTCGTTGGCGCTGCTGCTCCTGTGGGTCCCCGAGCCCGATCACCCGCGCCCCGGTTGAGTTCCGTGTGCCGGTCGGCTCGGTCACGACCGACAGGACCGGTACACCGACGGGGCGCGGGATCAGGGGATCAGCCCGGAGGCGCGCAGGTGGGCGATGGTGCGCGTCACGCCCTCGAGCAGCGGGACGGGTTCGTAGCCGAGCTCGCGCTGCGCCTTGGACGCGTCGACCTTGGCCTCCCACAGCAGGAACTCGAGCTCGCCGGGCGCGATGAGCGGCTTGAACCCGAACGTGCGTGCGAGCGGAGCGGACACGTTCGCCACCGCCCTGAGCAGCCACGCGGGGGCCACCCGTGGGAGCTTGGGTAGACCCGCGACCTGCTGCGTCGCCTCGGCGAGCTCACGCATCGTGGCGTATCGGTCGGCCAGCAGGTAGCGCTCGCCGGTCCCCCCGCGCTCGGCAGCGGCGAGGTGCGCCGCCGCGACGGCGTCGACCTCCGCGACCGACATACCGCCAGGGGGGAGCAGCGGGGCGTCGCCGTTGCAGAGGCGGATGAAGAACTGGTTGGCGCCGACGTTGCTCGGGCTCGGCCCGTACACCGACCCCGGGTTGGTCTGGACCACGTCGTAGCCCTCGTCCACGAAGCGCTGCACGGCGCGGTCCGCGGCCTGCTTCGACCGCTCGTAGTGGGTGTGCTTGGGCTCGGGATCGAGCTGGTCCTCGCGGAGGAACCCATCGGACCCTGCCGCGAAGACGTCCATCGTCGAGGTGTGCACCACCCGCTCCACGCCGGCGTCCCGGGCCGCGCGCAGGAAGTTGACGGTGCCGAGGTGGTTGACGCGGTCGAAGATGCCGGGGTCGCGGAACCACTGCTCGGGTAGTCCGGCCGCGTGGAAGGCGGCCTCGACGCCGTCCACCGCCGCGGGGAGTGTCGCGGCCTCGGTGATGTCGCCGACGGTCAACTCCACCTCCGCGGGCAGGACGTCCGCAGCTCGGTCGCGGTCGCGAACGAGTGCCCGCACGCGGTGTCCTGCGGCGGCGAGGTGGCGGGCGATCGCGTTGCCGATCGTGCCGGTCGCACCGGTGACGAGCGCGTGCATGCGGGACTCCCCTTCGGTATGACGGCGTCGAGGATCAGTGGTGGTCGGTGATGCCTCGGAGCTGATCGATGGCGTGCGGTAGCAGCCCGACGATCGCCCGGAGGCTCTCGACCGCGCCCCGCTCGCTGCCGGGGAGGTTGACGACGAGGGTGTCGCCGACCGTCCCGGCGATCCCCCGCGACAGGTCGGCGAACGGGGTCGAACGGCGCCCCGCAGCCCGCATCGCCTCGGCCAGCCCGGGCGCTTGTCGATCGACGATCCGGGCGGTCGCCTCGGGTGTGACGTCGCGGGGCGCGAAGCCGGTGCCCCCGGTCGTCGCGACCACGGCGGCCCCCCCGGCGAGGTCGCGTATCGCCGAGGCGATGGCGTCGACGTCGTCGGGCACGACGCGGACCCGCACGACGTCGAACCCCTGCTCCTCCAGCACCGCCGCGACCGCCGGGCCGGAGCGGTCCTCGCGCTCGCCTTCCGCGGAGCGGTCACTCACCGTCAGGACCGCTGCCTTGCGCGCGGTCACGTCACACCTCCACGATCGAGCGTGAGCGTAGGCCGCGGGTGCGATGGAGACGTCACGCGTCGTCCGTCGCCGTCACCGGGTGACGGTAGACGACCACTCAGCGATGTGGGATCCCGATGGGCGCACGACCACCGTCCGATCCACCGCCCCGCCGTGGCCGGTCAGCGCCGCGCTGAGCACCACGAGCCCACCGCCTGGGTGGATGTCGGCGGAGACGTAGTCGCCATCGACCAAGGGGTCGCCGGCGAGCGCGTGCTGGAACGCGGTCACCGCACCGGGACCGCGCCAGCTGCCGCCGCCGGGACCGACGATCCGCAGCGTCGCCTCCTGTGCCACGAGGCCATCGAGCCGGCCCCCCGTCCTCAGCGCCGTGAGGAGATCGTCGACCAGGACCTGGTGCACGTGAGGTGTGTACCCGGCGCCGCCTTCACCGGCGGCCGCGGGGCGGGGGTGCAGCCGCGACGCGAGCGTGCGCAACACGCGTCCAGCCCGGGCGACTCGTCTGGACGCACGGGCGAGAGGCTCGGAGGGTTCGTAACCGAGCTCGTCGAGCAGAGGGCCTGCGACGCGCGCGACGGTACGGACCTGACGGCGTGTCATCGTCCCGGCGCCAGCGCGAGCGCCGCGGGTGCTGCGGACGACGCGCGCCTCGGCCACGATGGCGTCGCGGACGTGCTCGGGGACCGGCAGACCGAGCGCCCCGAGCAGGCCCTCCATCGCCGCCACCGGATCGGTCGTCAGCTGCTCGTGGCGCACCTCGACGTAGGAGCGGACGCGCGGGGCTCCCGCCCGACCGGCACGCACGGCGTCGCGCCACTCCCGGGCAGCCGACACCGCACGGGTCGGGCCCCACGGCTGGTGGAGCAGTGAACGTACGACGGCGTAGCCGTTGCGGAGCACGTGGACGACGCGGACATCGGGGTAGAGCTCGGTGATCAGCTCGAGGTGGTGGATGTGCTCCGGCGTCCGCTCCACCAGCCACTGCGAGGGATCGGCACGGTGAGAGGCGAACAACTCGTCGCAGAGGTCACGCACCGAGGCGATCAGCCGCTCGCGATCCGCGTAGGTGCTGCCCACCCGCAAACTGGCCGGTAAGCCGTGGTGGACCCGCTCGAACAGCGGCGGCAGTCCACGCGAGAACAGGTAGGTCTCGGAGTGGATGCCGACCACGTCCGGATGCGTGCACAGCAACCGCTGCACCAGGTACGTGCCGCTGCGACGGGCACCGACGACCACGATCAGGCGGCTGTCCGCGGCGGAGGGAGGTGTCACGACGTCAGACTCCTGGCCGGTACCACCGTAACCGGGTGCCGTGATACCGACGCCCCGCGCGGACGGTGGCGTCAGGTCGAGGTCGCGGTGACCCGGATCGTGTGGTGGCCGGTGGCCCCGTCGGGGCGCGGAGGGACGCGCTCGTCGGTCTGCACGGTCCCGGTGCCGTCGGTCGCGCGGACGCTGATGAGATGCGAACCAGGCGACGGCAGCGACGCTTCGGCGCGCCACTGCACCCACGCGGCCTCGGACAGTGGCTGGCTGAGCTCGGCCTGGAGCCAGTCTCCGTCGTCGACCTGGATCTCGACCCGCGCGATCCCGGTCAGTGGCGCCCACGCCACGCCGGCGACCGTGAACGGCTCACTGGCCAGGAAGCTGTCGCCGTCGCGCGGCACGTCGATCCGCGACTGGGTCTTTATGGGGCCCTCCTTGGCCCAGCCGCGCGGCACCCAGTAGGCGTCGAAGCCGTCCCAGGTCGTCAGCTCGATCTCGGTGAGCCACTTGGTCGCGGACACGTAGCCGTACAGTCCGGGCACGATCAGCCGGGCGGGGAAGCCGTGGCGGGGCGGCAGTGGCTCGCCGTTCATGAACAGCGCCAGCAGCGGCTCACGTCCGTCGAAGACCAGCTCGGTCGGGAAGCCAGCGGTCCAGCCGTCGATCGAGCGACCCACCAGCTGATCCGCCCCGTCCTGCACGCCAACTTGCTCGAGCAGGCCGCGGAGCGGCACACCTCCCCACTTGGCGTTGCCCACCAGATCGCCACCGACCTCGTTCGAGACGCACGCGATGGTCACGTAGTGCTCCACGATCGGCTGCCCGTACAGCGTCGCGAGGTCGAACTCGACCTCGCGATCGACCATGCCGGTGATGTGCAGCCTCCACCGCTCGGCATCGATCCGCGGGACCACGAGCGCGGTATCGATGCGGTAGAAGTCGTCGTTGGGGACGACCACCGGTGTCAGCCCCTCGATCGACGTTTCCAGGTCGGCGCTCGACGGGACGGCCGGGGCGGGCGTCGCCGGCGTGGGGACCGCGAGATCGCCGATCTCGCCGGGCGTCCCGCCGGTGCGCAGCATCGCGCGGCCGACCACCCCCGCGCCCAGGGCCCCGACCCCCAACCCCGCGGCGCTCCCGAGGAAGTGGCGTCGGGTGCGATCGCCGGGCAAGCCGTCGGTGGGTGCCTCGGGCGGGGCGAGGCGCAGCAGCCGCCGCAGTGCCGCCAGCCCCGCCACCACCGAGACCACGGCGGCGAGCAGCGTCAACCACACCGACGTGAGCGGTTGAGCGATGCTCGCCAGGAGCCCCAGGAACCCGAACAGCGCGAACCAGGCCACGGCGGCGTTCCAGTTGTGCCGGGCGCGCAACCCCACCGCGGCGCCGATGGCGAGCGCGACGACGACCGTCCCGACGGCCAGCGCGGCCTTGTCCGCCGTCCCGAACATCGAGATCGCGAGGTCCTCGAGCGCGGGCGGGGACCGGTCCACGATGATGGTCCCGACCGAGGAGACCGCGGACGGCACGCCGGTGATCATGCCGGCGAGCAGCTCGGTCAGTCCGAGCGACACACCGACCCCGACCGCTCCCGCCACCGCCGGCCGGAGCCGCCCGTCAGGTCGCGGCTCCCCCACGGTGACGTGTGCGACCATCCACGGCTCCCTCGGCTCGGACCCCTGGGTCCAACTGCCGAGACACCCCCGATGTTCCGGAGGGCACAGCGTGTGCATCCAGACCCGGTAGGCGGGCCGATCTGCACCCACTCAGCCGCGCGCCCCGCCAGCGTGTGCATCCAGACCCGGTAGGCGGGTCGGGATGCACCCACTCTGGTGTCCTAGGCTTGCGGGCATGGAGATCCCGGGGCTGCACGCGGTCGTGCCGACCGTGTTCCACGACGACGGCACGCTCGACCTCGACGGCACCGCGGCGGTCGTCGAGGCCTACGCCGAGGCGGGGGCGGTGGGCATCGTGGCGCTCGGCGTCATGGGCGAGGGCCACCTGCTCGATGACGGCGAGCGGGCACGGGTCGCCAAGCTCGTGAGGCACGTGTCCGCCGGCCTCACCCTCACCGTCGGCCTGGGAGCTCCCGGCGAGGGGCAGGTGCAGAGCGCTGGCGAAGCGATCGATGCGGGTGCTGACGCCGTGCTCGTGGGTCTAGGGCCCGAGGAGCAGCGCGCCCCGCTGCTCCACCGCGTCGCCGACCTCGGCGCGCCGGTCATCGTGCAGGACCACCCCGCCGCCACCGGGATCCACGTGCGGCGCGACGAGGTCGTCTCGCTCGCGCGCGATGTCGAGGCGGTCGCAGTCAAGGCCGAGGCGCCTCCGACCCCGGATCTCGTCGCGGCCATCGTGGCGTCGGGGTCGGTCGCCGCCCTCGGCGGCCTGTCGGCGCTCTTCCTACTCGAGGAGCTCGAGGCCGGATCGGTGGGGGCGATGACCGGCGTGGCCGTCCCGGAGCGGTTGGTCCAGACCCTGAGGCGATGGGGTCGCGACGACCGCGCCGGGACACGTGACGCGTACCTCTCCGCGAGCGCCTACCTGCGCCTCGAGGCGATGTCGGGGACGACCGGGCTCGTGGTGCGCAAGGAGGCGTGGAGGCAGCGGGGCGTGATCGCGTCGAGCCGGGTCCGACAGGGAGAGCCCCTCGGGATCACGACGAAACGAGCGATCACCCGGCGTCTGCGCGACGCCGGCGTGGAGGCGCCCGCCGGATTGCCCGATGCCTGACCACGGATGATCGACGCGTGACCAGACAGGCTGCACCCCCCAGGCCGGCAACGCCGGCCCCTCCCCCCTCCACGGGGGGAGGGATGACCAGACAGGCTGCACCCCCCAGGCCGGCAACGCCGGCCCCTCCCCCCTCCAGGGGGGAGGGATGACCAGACAGGTGACCGACGACAGCGGAGAGACGACGTGAAGCCGTTCCGGTTCGGGGTCCAGGTCCGCAACGCCGAGTCAGGCGACCGCTGGGCGTCGCTCGCCCGCAAGGTCGAGGACCTCGGCTACGACACCTTGGTGCTGCCCGACCACCTCAGCGACCAGTTCGCCCCCTTCCCCGCACTCGTGGCCGCCGCGGCGGCGACCGAGCGCATCCGCGTCGGCACGCTCGTGATCGACAACGACTTCCTCCATCCCGCCCTGCTCGCACGCGACGCCGCTACGGTCGACGTGCTGACCGACGGGCGGCTCGAGCTGGGGATCGGAGCGGGCTGGATGAGCTCGGACTACGAGACCAGCGGCATCCCCTTCGATCCGCCCGGCACCCGTATCGATCGGCTGGCCGAGGCAGTGACCATCCTGAAGGGCCTGTTCGCCGGGGAGCCCGTCTCCCACTCGGGTCATAACTACCGGATCGATGGGTTGGAAGGGCGCCCCGCGCCGGTCCAGCGTCCGCACCCGCCGCTGCTCATCGGAGGTGGGGGCCGCCGCATCCTCGGCATAGCGGGGCGGGAGGCCGACATCGTCGGCATCAACCTCAACCTCGGCGGCGACCGCGCCGGCGCCGACGCGTCGGCAGAGGCCACCGACCGACGGATCGAGTGGGTGCAGGAGGCCGCGGGTGACCGCTTCGACGACCTGGAGCTGCAGGCGCTGGTGTTCGCGGTCATCGTGACCGACGACCGCGACGGTGCGGCCGCCGGGATCGGGCAGGGGTTCGACCTCGATGCGGGCACCGTGCTCGAGGTCCCCCACTTCCTCATCGGCACGGTCGAGCAGCTCGCTGACGACCTGCAGCGGCGGCGCGAACGGTGGGGCATCTCCTACTACACGCTCCAGGGCGGGATGAGCGACTTCGCTCCCGTCCTCGAGCGGCTGGCGGGGAAGTGATGCGCTGGGCCAGCCCCCTCGCCGGCGACCGACCCGAACCGGACTGGCGTGAGGCGGCGGCCGCAGGGGGAGCCGTACTCGCCGTCGGCGGGCTCCTGGTCCTCGTGGGCGACGTCTCCGAGTTCGATCGCCTCGTGCTGGCGCTGGTGTCAGCGGCGCTCCTCGTCCCAGCCTTCGCCGTGTTCCGACTGACCGATCACCGGACGCTGATCACGACCGCGGCGACCGGCTCGGTGCTCGCGGCGATCGGGCTCGTCGTCGCCGTGCTCGGCGCGGCCCCGTCCCGGGGCCGCGCGGTCGTTGCCGGCCTCGTGGTCACGGCTCTCCTGGGAGTGCTGTTCACGCTCGGTCGGGGGGCGCGACCCGTGCTGCTCGGCGCCATCGCCCTCAGCGTGTGGGCGACCGCCCTGGCGATCGTGATCGACCCGACCGTGCCCGTCAGCCGCACGCCACCGGAGACGCTGGTCATCCGTGCCGGCGTCGTGTCGGTCACCGTCGCGGTGGCCTACCTCGCGGTGGCGTGGCGTCTGGACCTGCGCGGACAGCGACGCGTCGCGACACCCCTAGTCGCGGTCGGTGACGCGGCGGCGGTGGTCGCCGCGATGACGCTGGCATCGAGCCTCGAGGAGACCGCGGGTGGCATCATCGTCGCCGTCCTCGGGCTGTCGCTGCTGTTCGCCGGATCCGCGCGGGGGCGCCGCGCGACCGCGTGGCTGGGGACCGCAGGCATCGGCGCGGGGATCGTGGTTGTGCTCGGCGGGAACATCGACTCGCCGACGTGGGCGGGTTCGGTGCTCCTGCTGCTCGCCGCTGGACTCGGCGCCGCGGCCATCACCGCGGCACGTCGCGGCGACACCGTCGGTCCCGGCCACGGCGGGGTCGCGACGCCGTCCACACGGGAGTGGCTCGGGGCGGCCGCACCGGTCGAGCCAGCGGAGGCGGAGGACTTCCTCGATCCGGTCGCGACGCGGCTCGGCCCCTGGGTCGTGCAGCGCATGTCCCCGCGGGTCCCCGACCTGCTCGGCGTGCTGGCGGGTGGCTACCTCGTCGGAGGGATCGCCCTGCTCGCGATCGCGGCCGAGGTGAACGCGGGCATCTTCGGCGTGGCCGCTGGAGCGGTGTTCCTCGCGCTCGGGGCGCTGTCGCTCACCGTCGCGGGACGAGGTCCCGTCGCGATGGCCGGGGTGCCGCTGGTGATCGTCGGCGTAGCGATCACGGTCGCCGGGGTCGCGGTCGAGGTGGTCGACAGCGAGGGCCTCGCCGCGTTGTTCGTGGCTCTGGCAGCGGCGGTCTACGCCGTGCTGTACGCATGGGGGCCTGCCCGAGGACGCCCGTCTGTGCTCACCGCCGGGCTCACCGCCGCGCTCGTCGCGCTCGCTGTCGCGATCGGCGGCGTCTTCGCGCTGCCATTACTCGCCGGCTTCCCCGGGGGGCTGCTCACGCCCTTCGCGGCGGTCGGGATGTTCGGGTCGACGGTCGTCGAGGAGCGAACGGTCGAGGTGCCCGATGACCTCGAGTTCCCAACACCGCCGACGCGGGGGGGCTTCGAGTTCCCGACGCCCATCGACCCGTTCACGGACGTGCCGTTCCCGACCTTCGACCCGGCGCTGTGCCCCGACATCCCCCCCGATGCCCCGCCCGAGGTGGTCGAGGCGTTGGAGCGGATGCGGCAGCGCATGGGCTGCGTCGGGGTCGGTCCGCTGCCAGCCGACGGGCCCGTCGCAAGAGCAGCGCAGCCACGGCCGTTCGATCCGTTCGACGACCTGAAGAGCCGCACCCGCAACGCTGCCGCCGCGCAAGCGGGCTTCGGGATCGTGGCGCTGGGCCTGGGGTACCTCGCCCACCGGCGACGCCTCCTGGGGACGGCGACGCCGCTGATCGGTGTCGGCCTGTACGCGGTCGCCAACGCGTTCCCCTCACTCAGCGGCACCACCTCACTGGCCGGGGGCTCAGCCGGGTTCACGGTGCTGTTCGTGGCGGTGGCCTTCCTCGGCGGCGTGATGCGACGGCGCGTGACGACGTGGCTGGGCGCCGCGTTCGGCGTGGCGGCGCTGCTGACCTTCCTCGCCGCGGCCACCGAGGACGTCACGGCCAGCGCGGCTCTGGCGCTCACTATCGGCGTGATCGGGGTCGCCGCCGTGGGCGTGACCGAGGAACGGCAGCCGCGTGGTGTCAGCTGACGTCGTCGTGGTCGGGGCAGGGCACAACGGCCTCGTCGCCGCGACACTGCTCGCGCGCGCCGGCCTCGCTGTGGTCGTCCTCGAGCGCGACGACGTCGTCGGAGGTGCCGCACGCACCGAGTACCCGTTCGCGACGGCGCCGGATGTCGGGGCGTCGACCGGGGCGTACCTGCTCGGTCCGATGCCGCCGGAGCTGATGGACGAGCTCGGTCTCGAGCTGACCCTGCGGCGGCGTGACCCGCACTACTTCCTACCCACCTTCGACGATCGGCACCTGCTGCTGGGCTCGGACCGTGCAGCGACGCGCGAGCAGCTCCGGCGGTTCTTCGCCGAAGCGGACGTCGCGGCGATGGACCAGCTCGAGACCGAGATCGGCGCGTTGCGCGAGGACATCGCCCCGTCGTGGCTCGCCCCGCCACTCCCGGTCGATCAGACCGCCGAACGCTACGTCCGCCCCGAGCTCCGCCGCGTCTACACCGACCTGGTGTCGGGCACCATCGCCGACTACCTCGACCGCTTCGGGTTCGTCTCGGACCTGCTCGTGGCGATGTACGCGGTGACCGACGCGTTCCCCGGGCTGCACGGCGGGCTCGACACGCCCGGTTCCGGCCACAACTTCCTCGTGCACAACCTGTGCCGTCTGCCCGGCAGCGATGGCACGTGGATGGTCGTCGAGGGGGGCATGGGAACGGTGACCGCGCGTCTCGCGGAGCTCGCGCGGGCCGCCGGCGCCCGGATCGAGACGGCGCGCGAGGTGACGCAGGTGCGCCATGAGGGCGAGCACGTGGTCGGTGTCGCCACTGCCGACGGCGCGGAGGTGGATGCGTCGACCGTGGTCGTCAACGCGGACCCGTTCCGCCTGGTCGATCTCGTCGGTCCCGAGGCGCTCGGGGCGCTGGGTGACCGTCTCGGTACGTGGGCGGCGCGCCCCGGCACCACCTTCAAGCTCAACCTCGCCCTGTCGGGACTCCCGAGCTTCACGTCACTGCCGGAACCGCGAGGCCAGCACGGCGCGACGATCCACCTCCTCCCCGACCTCGACGACCCACTCGGTGCGGTGGCGCGCTGCTTCGACGATGCGGTGTCGGGGCGCGTGCCGGAGGGGCCGACGGTGGAGATGTACGTGCACACGGCCATCGATCCGTCGCTGCGGGACGCCGCCGGCCGCCACAGCGCGGCCCTGTTCGTGCAGTGGGTGCCCAACGCGCCTGAGGGCGGGTGGGACGAGCACCGCGAGTCGTTCGTTGCGCGACTTGTCGATCACGTCGAACGCTTCGCGCCCGGGTTCTCCTCGCTGGTCGTGGACACCGACGCGCTCGCCCCGCCGGACATCGAGGCCCGGTTCGGCATCACCGGCGGCAACATCTTCCACGTCGACAACACCTTCGTGACCACCGATCGCGTGCCCTACCGCCTCGGCCTCCAGGGGCTGTACGCGTGCGGGGCGGGCTGCCACCCCGCCGGGTCGGTCACCGGCGCGGCCGGGTACAACGCGGCGCGGACGGTGTTGGCCGACCGCGGCTGACCGACGGGGTCAGCGGCTCGGTCGGCACTCAGCTCCGGCGACTACCGTGACAGTGACGAGGAGGGTCACCGGCATGGAACACCCGGTCACCGAGGGCACGGTGCTGTGGGAGCCGCCCGAGGATGCGCGGACGCGCACGGCGATGGGCCGCTTCATCGACGCCGCGGCCGAGCGTCACGGCATCGCGCTGGCCGACTACGACGCGGCGTGGCGCTGGTCGGTCGACGACCTCGAAGGCTTCTGGGCCACGGTGTGGGACCACTTCGACGTGATCGCCCACGAGCCGTACCGCGAGGTCCTGCTCGACCGCGAGATGCCTCAGACGGTGTGGTTCCCCGGGGCGAGCCTCAACTACGCCGAGCACGCGCTACGGCGCGACGACGACGCCCTCGCCGTGATCGCCCGCTCCGAATCGCGCGACGACATCGAGCTCACCTACGCCGAGCTGCGCATCGCCGTCGCCGCGGCGCGGGCCGGGCTGGCCACCCTCGGCGTCGGACCTGGCGATCGCGTCGTCGCCTACCTGCCGACCATCCCCGAGACCCTGATCGCGTTCCTGGCCAGCGCGAGCCTCGGGGCGATCTGGTCGTCATGTGCCCCGGAGTTCGGCGTCAGCGCGGTCCTCGACCGCTTCCAGCAGATCGAACCCAAGGTGCTGCTGACCATCGACGGCTACCGCTACGGCGGTCGTGACCACGACCGCGCCGACGAGGTCGCCGCCATCCGGGACGGGCTGCCGACGCTGGAGCACACCGTCGTGCTCCCGTTCCTCGATCGCGACGGCGACCTCGCGGCGTTCCCCGACGTGCTCACGTGGGACGCTCTGCTCGACGCGGGTGGGGCGCCGCTGACGTTCGAGGCGGTGGCCTTCGACCACCCGCTGTACGTGCTGTACTCGTCGGGCACGACCGGGCTGCCGAAGTCGATCGTGCACGGCCACGGCGGGATCCTGGTGGAGCACCTCAAGATGCTGTCGCTGCACTCCGACCTCGATCGTGCCGACCGCTTCTTCTGGTTCACCACCACCGGCTGGATGATGTGGAACTACCTCGCCTCTGGCCTGCTGGTCGGGGCGACGGTGGTCTTCTACGACGGCAACCCCGCCCACCCGGACCTGTCGACACTGTGGCGCATGGCGTCGGAGCTGCGCGTGACCTACTTCGGCACCTCCGCCCCGTTCATCCACACCTGTATGCGCGAGGGCCTGTCGCCGGGGTCCTCCTTCGACCTTTCGGCCTTGCGTGGCGTCGGCTCGACCGGCGCCCCGCTGTCACCTGAGGGGTTCGCGTGGGTCTACGAGCACGTCGGGTCCGACCTGCTGCTCGGGTCGGTCAGCGGCGGCACCGACCTGTGCACCGCGTTCGTCGGATCGTCGCCACTCCTGCCGGTCCACGCCGGGGAGATCCAGTGCCGGTGCCTCGGGGCCAAGGTCGAAGCGTTCGACGCCGACGGCAAGCCCGTCATCGGCAAGCGGGGCGAGCTGGTCATCACCGAGCCGATGCCGTCGATGCCGGTGTTCTTCTGGGGCGACGAGGATGGGTCGCGCCTGCGGTCGAGCTACTTCAGCGAGTTCGAGGGCGTGTGGCGCCACGGCGACTGGATCCGCATCACCGACCGCGGCTCGTGCGTCATCACCGGCCGGTCCGACGCCACCCTCAACCGCGGCGGGGTCCGGATGGGAACCTCGGAGTTCTACCGCGTCGTTGAGGGCCTGCCCGAGGTGGCCGACAGCCTCGTCGTCCACCTCGACGAGGGCGACGACGACCGCCTGCTGCTGTTCCTCGTCCTGCGTGACGATGCGGCGCTGTCCGAGGAGTTCGAGGGGCGGTTGCGGGGCGCGATCCGCGAGGGGCTGTCGCCCCGCCACGTCCCCGACTCGGTGTTCGAGATCGCCGCGGTACCCCGCACGCTGTCGGGCAAGAAGCTCGAGATCCCGGTGAAGAAGATCCTGCTCGGAACGGCCGTCTCGGACGCCGCGAGCCCCGACGCGCTGCAGAACCCCGCTTCACTCGACGCTTTCGTGAAGATCACGGGGCGCCTCTGAGTTCGCCGACGAGCCAGGGTGAGCGCTCGGTCGGCCACGAACTTGAATACTTGGAGGCACTCAGACGTACCCGAGTATTCAAGTTCGTGCGGGGCGGCACGACGTGCGGGGAGTGCGCGCGAAGGGCGGCGCGGGGAACGGCAGGGCGCGGTCGGGGGTGTACGCCCCGACCGGCCAGGAGCGGGGAGTGACGGTGACGACGGAGCGGGGCGCGCGTCGTGCGGTCGATGTGGGCTTCGAGGAGTTCTACGCCCGCCAGCATGACCGCGTGTTCCGTGCGCTGGCCCTCACGCTGCGAGATCGGGCCCTGGCCGCGGAGGCGACCGACGAGGCGATGGTGCGTGCTTACCAGCGCTGGCCGCAGGTCTCCGGCTACACCAACCCCGGCGGGTGGGCCTACCGCGTCGGGCTGAACTGGGCGCGGTCGTGGCAGCGCAAGCTCCGTCGTGAGGTAGCCGACGAGGCCGTCGACCGTGCTGGCCCGAGCCGTGAAGTGCGGCTCGCGGACCCCGAGCTCGACGCGGCCGTCGGGGCGCTGCCGGTGGAGCAGCGGGCGGTGCTCGTGCTGCGCCTGTACCTCGACTGGTCGGTCTCCGAGGTCGCTTCCGCGCTCGACCTCGCCGAGGGCACGGTCAAGAGCCGGCTCGCCCGGGCGCTGGACCGCCTGCGCGGACAGCTCGGTGGCGGTGGCCGGGATGACGCCGGTGACGCGGCGGACGTCGATGCCGACCTCGAGCCGGTCGAGGACGAGAACGCGGATCCAGAGGTGGGACGATGACCATAGAGGAGCACCTGCGCGAGCAGTTCGCCGCTTCCGCGGAAGCGCTCGCCGCCCCGCCCCGCCGCTCCGTCACCGAGGTCGCGGCGCGGG
>JAHWKY010000019.1 GCA_019347575.1 Actinomycetota bacterium
GAAGTCGTCGCTGGAAGCGATGACCGCGAGGTGCATCAGCGCCTTGGCGGAGAGGCGGTCGTCGGCGACCGCCGCGACGAGCGGGGCGTACGCGCCAAGATCCTCGTCCCGGACGAGCGGGGCGTGCAGGCGCACGTGCTTGGCACGGACGGGGACGTTGACGTGGACCTCGAGGTCGTCTGGCGGTGTGCCGTCCGCCATCCAGGCGGACAGGGGCTGGGCCTGCTGCCAGTAGGCGGCTGGATCGCCGTCGCGGTGTCGCGACGGGACCGCCAGCGTCTTGCGGGGGTCGACGGTGAAGCTCACCAGGCCCGGTCCGTGCTCGTCCACGTGCTGCTCGGCGTGTCGCTGCTCGAGGTAGGCAGACACCCGGCGGCCGTGCGCGTACGCCCCCGGCGCGGCGCGGTCGAGCTCGCCGGGAGGTCCGAGCCGATCGCTGAGATCCGCGCGGGTCCGCAACCCCTCCTCCTCGATGAGAGGCAGGCGCCGCACCCGCGTGAGGTGGAAGACGGTCACTCGGTCCACGGCAGGCCTCGGTTGAGCGGACGGGCGAGGGTAGTGACGGGATCAGTCCTTGAGCTGACGATCGAGGTCGGCCTCGAGTCGTTCGAGCTGCGCCTCAGCCTTCTGCAGATCCGACTGGCCGGTGTCGGCGGCGGCCGCGAGACGTCGCTGGTAGCCGCTGCGCCGCCCCACCGACATCGTCGCGACGTCGATGCGCGCATGCACCGCGCGGAGACGTCCGGTGAAGGCGAGCAGCCGTTGCACGTCCACGAGAGGCCGCTCGGCCGGGCCCGCACCGTCGCGGTCCTCGTCCGAGGATGCATCCGCCACGGTGCAGCTCCTAGCCCTCGCCTCCGTGCTGGTGTCGGGCCGTGGCCCCAACCAGCAACGGCGTTCAGCGTAGTGGCAGGCAGTCAGGTCACGCAGGGGGTGTACCGGGCACCGGGACCGGGTCACCGGTGACCGTCGGGTCGTCGGCGTCGGCAGCTTCCACCTCGTCACGACGGATCCCGAGCACGAACAGGATCGCATCGAGGTAGGGCACCGAGACGGCGGTGTCGGCTGCTTCGCGCACCACCGGCTTGGCGTTGAACGCGATGCCCAGTCCCGCACGCGCCAGCATGTCGAGGTCGTTGGCACCGTCGCCCACCGCGACGGTCTGCTCGAGCGGGACCCCCTCGCGGGCGGCGATCTCGGTCAGCAGCTCGGCCTTCCGGGCGCGGTCCACGACCGGGCCGACGATCTCCCCCGTGAGCCTGCCGTCCTCGACCTCGAGCTCGTTCGCGTAGGCGTGGTCGAGGCCGAGCTCGTCCGCGAGCCGGTCCGTCAACAGCGTGAAACCTCCGCTGACGATGCCGATGCGGAAGCCGAGTCGCTTGAGCGTGCGGATGAACGTGCGTGCGCCAGGCGTCAGCCGGACGCGCTCGCTGACGCGTCGCACCGCTTCGATGTCCAGACCTGCGAGCATCCTGACGCGCTCGCGGAGGGCGCTCTCGAAGTCGAGCTCACCCGTCATCGCTCGTTCGGTGAGATCGGCGACCTCGTTGGCGCGTCCGGCCTCGTCGGCGAGCAGCTCGATCAGCTCGTCCTCGATCAGGGTCGAGTCGACGTCCAGCACGACGAGGCGCTTGGCGCGACGCTCGAGGCCCTCTCGCTGGACGGCGATGTCGACACGGTGGACCCCCGCGGCCTCGACCAGTGCGGCCCGCATCGCGTCCCCGTCCCCACCCGCCACGATGAACTCGAACGTGACGACGGGGTACCGCGACAACCGCACGATGCGGTCGATGTTGCCGCCGTGGTCCGCGATCGCGGTGGTCACGGCGTGCAGGGCGGTGGGCGTCAGTCGGCTCGCCATGACCGTGACCGCCCAGTGCGGTCCCGCGACCGGTGACGGCCGGTCCTCGACGACCTCGAAATCGAGCTGGAGATCGCGGTCCCACCCGAAGAACAGCAGATCCTTCAGCACCCTGCTGTCACCCTCGGGGATGCTGATCAGCACGTCGAGGGTCAGCCGCTGTCGCACGACGACCTGCTCCATGTCGTAGAGCTCGACGTCGCCGCCGCTGAGAGCCTCGAGCAGACCCGCGGTGATCCCGGGCCGGTCACGCCCGGAGATGCGGACGAGGAGGGTTCGTCGATCGGTCAGAGACAGGCCTCGGAGCGGAGCGCGGCGAGCCTACCCAGGTCGCCGCTCCGGTGACCTACCGAGCGCCGTCGGGACGCTCGCGTACCCTCCCCCGCCATGGTCACCTCCAACCCCGCCCTCCGACGCCTCGGCGGCTACCCGCTCGCGCGTCTGCAGGACCTCGCCGAGGACCTGCGCGCGAGCGGCGCGACGGTGCACGACTTCTCCATCGGCGACCCCGACGAGCCCACCCCCTCGTTCATCCGTCAGGCTCTGGTCGACGATCTCGGACCGGTCAGTCGCTACCCCACGGCCACCGGCCGTGTCGCGCTGCGGGAGGCCATCGCGAGCTGGGTAGGGCGTCGGCACGGCGTCACGATCGACCCGGACGTGCACGTGCTACCCACCTCGGGGAGCAAGGAGGCCATCTTCCACCTGCCGCTGGCGGTGATCGATCCGCACGGATCGCGCCGGCACGTCCTGTGGGGGGACCCCGGCTACCCGGTCTACGGGCGGGGCGCGCTGTTCGCCGGAGGCGAGTCCGACCCGGTGACCCTGACGCACGCAGACGGGTGGTTGCTCGACCTCGGGGCGCTCGATCACGACCGCCTCGATCGTGCGTGCATCGCGTGGGTCAACTACCCCCACAACCCCACTGGAGCGGCGGCTGATCGCGCCTACCTCGCCGATCAGGTCGGGGTCGCGCGCGATCGCGACGTCCTGCTGTGCTCCGACGAGTGCTACCAGGAGGTGTGGTTCGACGAGCCCGCCCCATCGGTGCTCGAGGCCTGCGGGGACGACCTGACCGGGGTCCTCGCGTTCGTGTCGCTGTCGAAGCGGTCGGGGATGACCGGCTACCGCTGTGGAGCCGTCATCGGCGACCCGGAACTGATCGCTCGGTTGCGCGTGCTGCGACCCAACATCGGCGCTGCGCCGCCGGGGTTCGTGCAGGCCGCAGCGGCGGCCGCGTGGGCCGACCAGGAGCACGTCGACGAGCGGCGCGCCGTGTTCGCCGCCAAGCGCGACGTCGTCCTGAGCTTCCTCGACCGGGCCGGCATGACGGTGTCCGGATCGGCGGCCACCTTCTACGTGTGGTTCCGCGCCCCGAACGGTGACGACGTCGACTACTGCGAAGCGTTGCTGAAGGAGCGGATCGTCGCGTCCCCGGGTCGCTCGTTCGGGGACGGCGGAGCGGGGTGGATCCGTCTGGCGCTCGTCCCGACGGTCGAGGCCTGCCGCGACGCCGTAGGGTCATGGGGCGAGGCCATCGACGCCGGACGGCTCCCGACGTGACGCAGCGTCCCTACCTCGTGGTCGTCTCCGCAGCGCTGCTCGCGGTCGGTCTGGTCGTCCTCGCGGTCCGCACCTCGGGTCCCGGCCCCGCGGCGGCCGACGCGCGTCCGGTCGTGGCGCAGCCGACCGCGACGACCGCCCCGGGAACCGCGGCCCCGGAACCGACGTCGCCTGCAGCGAGCCCCACGACCTCGCCCATGCCCGAGAACCGCGGGATGGTCGGGGCGTCCACCGTCGGTTCTCCCTGGGGCACGATCGCCGGGTTGCTGCAGTTCCGGGGCAACCCGACCCGCACCTGGTACGGGACCGGACCGGTCCCGACCGCGCCTCGGGAGGTGTGGCGCTACCCCGATCGGACCATGTGCACCGAGGAGGTGACCGGCGAGGAGGTCGTTCAGACCACCGACGCCGAGGGCAACGTCATCGACACCACGCGGCCCGTCACCAAGCTGTGGTGCGGGACGGGGTGGACCGGCCAGCCGGTCGTGTGGGAACGGCCCGATGGCGTGACCGAGGTGATCTTCGGGGGCTTCGACGGGGCGGTGCACTTCGTCGATGCCGCGACCGGTGAGGCGACGCGCGCGAAGTTCCAGACCGGCCACATGATCAAGGGCTCGGTGACCCTCGATCCGAACGGGTTCCCGCTCCTCTACTTCGGCTCGCGCGACGACAACCTCCGCATCGTGGCACTGGACCGCGGTGATCCGGTCGAGCTGTGGCGACTCCCCGCGAACCCCAACCGGGTGTGGAACAACGACTGGGACGGCAACCCCGTCATCGTCGACGGGCTGCTGCTCGAAGGCGGCGAGGACAGCTGGTTCTACGCCATCGAGCTCAACCGTGACACCGACGCCGACGGGCTGGTGACGGTCGCGCCGGAGGTGCTCGTCGAGGTGGAGGGGTGGAACGACCAGCTCTTCCGGGACGTCGGCGATCGCAACGTCTCGATCGAGAACTCGGTCGCCGTGTTCGAGGACCGGGTCTACTTCGCCAACTCCGGCGGACGCGTCGTCGGCCTCGACCTCGCCGATGTCCGCAGGGGCGAGGCTCCGGTCGTCTTCGACTACTGGGTCGGCGACGACGTCGACGCTTCCATCGTCATCGACGCCGAGGGGATGCTGTACGTGTCGGTCGAGCTCGAGCGCTTCCTGCCCCGTGCCGAGGAGGTCGGACAGCTCGTCAAGCTCGATCCCTACACGGCGGGCGACCCGCGGGTCTGGGGCGTGGCGGTCCCGCCCCGCCCCCCCGGCGGCGGGCCCGACGACGGCGGGATCTGGGGCACCCCCGCTCTGCACGAGGGACTGCTCTACGCCACGACCCACCCGGGCGACCTGCTGGTCGTCGACACCGCCACGGGCGAGGTGGTGTGGCGCCAGGACATCGGCTACCACGAGTGGTCTTCACCCGTCGTCGTCGACGACACGCTGATCGTCGGGGCGTGCGAGGAGGGCGGGTTGCTCGCGTGGTCGCTGCGGGACCCGCGTGCCCCGACCCCGCTATGGGATGTGACGGTCGGGGGTGGGGCGTGCATCGAGTCGACGCCGGCGGTCTGGAACGGCGGCATCTACGTCGGCAGTCGCGACGGCTTCTTCTACGGCCTGCGCTGAGGCCTGCGGCCCTTCGGGCGTCACCGACGCATCGCGTCGAGCAGCTCCGCGAACACGTCCGCCGTGACGGCAGCGGTGCCGCCGATGACGGTGCCGACGTCGAAGCGTGACGCCTGGTCGACGATGAAGTCGCGGACCGCGGTGGCACCGCCGGCGAGGTCGGCTGGATGCACGAGCACCACGACGCCGCCGACCCGGGCGGCGTACGCACCCGCGGTGAGGCCGTCCGGGAAGTCGGCGCCGGTCGCGAACACGAGCGGGACGTCACCAGCGGAGAGCCGCGCCAGAGCCTGCTGCGCCACTGCGACGGTGGTGCCGTACCGGGAGGGCCCCTCGAGCCGCTCCACCTCGTAGCCGAGTTGTCGGAGTCGCGTCTCGACGGCGTCCGCGATGGCGGCGGTGCCGCCCAGCAGCCACACCTTCCGTGTATCGAGCTGAGCGAGGGTCGCCTCGGTCACCTGAGGGAGCGATCCGCTGCGGGTCAACAGCGTCGGCAGCCGGTCGGGACCGGCCGACAGCGACCCGGCCGACAGCGCATCCGGCCACGAGTCACGCGCGGGGTCATCGTGCTGCCCGAGTGCCACGACGACCTCCGCGGCCGGGCTCGCCCCGACCTCGAGCGCGACCGCGCGTGCGGTCTGGAACCGGTCCGCCCCTTCCAGACGACGGACCGTGAAGCCGCTCTCGACCAGCTGGTCCTCGACCGCCTGCGAGACCGCCGCGACGCCCCCGAGGATCCAGACGGTCTCGACCCTGAGATCACTCAGCGCCTGCAGGACCTCATTGGGAAGCTCGTCCTTCCGCGTCAGCAGCAGCGGGGCGTCGAGCTTCGCGGCCAGCGCGGTCGCCGCGAGTGCGTCCGGGAACGCGAAGCCCGTCGCGAGCAGGGCGTGCTCGGCCTCGGACCATCCGCGGCGTGCCGATGCCACCGCCGTGAGGATGCGGTCGTCCCCAGCCGTCCGCGACAGGCTGGCTCCGTCGGTCACGGTCACGGTCGCGTCGTCGGACGCGTCCTGGTCGTCGTCGTCGGTGACGGTCAGCGTGACGGTGAAGATGCCCTCCTGCGGGAACGGCACGACGACGGTCGCGCCGGTGGCGTCGGCGTTGCCGTCACCATCGACGTCCCACGCGTAGGCCTCGATCGCGCCACCCTCCTCGGGATCCCGACTACCGCGCCCGTCGAGGGTGACGCTGTCTCCTTCGACGACCTCGTAGGGCCCGCCAGCGTCGGCGATCGGCGCGGGCGGCTCGCCGGGATCCGACCCGTCGGTCACGAACACGGTTCCGGACATGCCCACGCCTCCGTCGGCACCGTGGACGGAGCAGTGGTATGGGAACTCGCCCGGAGCGTCGAACTTGTGGGTGAAGTCGATCGACCCTGTCGTCGGGGCGCCCGAGGAGAACGAGTCACCGTCCGCTTGGACGTTGTGGCTCCTGCTGCCAGCCGCCTTGACCCAGTGCACGGTGGTCCCGACCTCCACGGTGAGATCCTTCGGCGTGTAGGTGTCCGTGTTGGCACCGATGGTCACGGTCGCGTCGGGGTGGTCCGCACGGACGGGACCCGGTACCGACAGCGCTGCGACGACGCTCGTGCTGACCACGAGGACGAGCATGCGGTTCACGATGCCTACCTCCCTGTCGGACCCCAGCGCGCCCGCGGTCGAGCCTCCCCCCTCTTCTACGCTCCGGAGCGACCGGAGGTTCAGGGTGACCGACCAGCTCAAGGCGACCATCGAGGCGGCGTTCGCCGCCGACGACGACTCGTGGAAGGGCGGGGACGCCCGCTCGGCGGTGCACGAGGCCATCGACCTGCTCGACCGTGGCGAGGTACGGGTGGCCGAGAACGTGGACGGCGAGTGGCGTGTGAACACGTGGCTCAAGGAGGCGATCCTGCTGCTGTTCCGCCAGGCCGAGATGGAGACGATCGAGGTCGGCCCCTACGAGTACCGCGACAAGATCCCGCTGAAACGCGGTTGGGAGCGAGCGGGCGTCCGCGTCGTGCCGCCAGCGACGGCGCGCTGGGGAGCCCACATCGAGTCCGGAGCCATCCTGATGCCCAGCTACGTGAACATCGGGGCCTACGTCGGCGCCGGGTCGATGGTGGACACGTGGGCGACCGTCGGTTCGTGCGCGCAGATCGGCCGTGACGTGCACCTCGCCGGAGGGGTGGGCATCGGTGGCGTGCTCGAACCGCCCGGGGCGCGCCCCGTCATCGTCGAGGACGGGGCGTTCATCGGCTCACGCTGCATCGTCGTGGAGGGCAGCATCGTCGAGGCCGAGGCCGTCCTCGGCGCCAACACCGTCATCACCGCCTCGACGCCGATCATCGACGTGACCGGGCCGGAGCCGGTCGAGCACCGCGGCCGCGTCCCCGCCCGAGCCGTGGTCGTCCCCGGGACGCGTCCCAAGGAGTTCCCGGGCGGCACGGTGCAGCTCTCGGCCGCGATCGTCATCGGCCACCGCAAGGCGTCCACGGACCGCAAGGTGTCACTCAACGAGGCCCTCCGCGAGTTCGACGTGCAGGTCTGAGGTGGCCGACGCCGAAGCACTGACGGCACGGACCCTCGAACTGCTGCGCATCCCATCGGTGACCGGCGACGAGTCCGCCATCGCCGATCACGTCGCTGCCACCTACGGCTCCGACCGCGTCACGCGCGTCGGCAACAGCGTCGTCGTTGGCGAGCCGTCGGGACGGCCGGCGATCGCGCTCGTCGGGCACCTCGACACCGTCCCCGCGACCGAGGACGACCGCGAGCCGCGGGTCGAGAGTGGCGTCATCGTCGGGCGCGGCGCGTCGGACATGAAGGGGGGGATCGCGGTCGGTGAACGGCTCCGCGCCGACCTCGCTGGCTCGTCACCGTACGACCTCGTGCTCGTGCTCTACGCGGCGGAGGAGGGACCGGACGAGCACAACGAGCTGCGCACGGTCCTCGCCGAGGTCCCGTGGCTCCACGATCTCGCCCTCGCGATCATCCTCGAGCCGACCGACCTCGAGGTCCAGGCTGGCTGTCTCGGCGGCCTCCACGCGCTGCTGTTGTTCACGGGGCGCGCCGCGCACTCGGCCCGACCCTGGACCGGCGAGAACGCGCTGACGAAGGCCGGGTCCTTCCTCGCCGAGCTCCACGAGCGCCCCGCGCGGGAGGTCACCGTCGACGGCGTCACCTACCACGACGTGTGGACGGCGACGCAGGCCAGCACCGAGAACGCACGCAACGTGGTACCCGATCGGTTCGTGGTGAACCTCAACTACCGCTTCGCGCCGTCGCGTGACCTGGCCACGGCCGAGGCCGAGCTCCTCGCAACGGTGGACGGCCGTGCCGAGGTCGAGATCGTCGACCGTGCGGCCCCCGCTCCACCGCGTACCTCGGATCGCCTCGTCGCGCGGTTCGTCGAGCTCGTCGGGGGCGGTGAGGTGACCGGCAAGTAGGCCTGGACCGACATCGCCCGGTTCGCCGAGATCGACGTGCCGGCGGTGAACTACGGGCCCGGGCTGACGTCCCAGGCGCACCAGCGCGGTGAGCACGTGCCGATCGACAGCCTGACGGCGGCCTACGACCGACTCCGCGCCTTCCTCACCGCGGATCCCGCTGCATGTTGACCTGAGCCGTCCCCCCGGCTGGCACCACCGTCCGCACCCACACGTCGGCGAGGCCTGCACCCGCACGGACCGCGACGGTCTCGCGGTCGGCGCCCCGAGCTCCTGCTGACGGGCTAGGCTGCCGCAACCTGAACGACCTGTCAGGTTCGCGGGCGAAGGGGACCACGGTGGCGCGGTGGACGGTCGCGGCGGGAGTGCTCCTCGTGCTGTCTCTGGGCAGCCAGGCACGGGCGCAGGACGGGGCGACCATCACGCCCGGCTTCCCCGACGACTTCCCCGTCATCATCGACAACTCCCTCGGCGTGCCCGTCATCGGGTTCGGATCGGACGTCGGTGCGGTCACGCGCACGCCGGTCATCTTCCTCCACGGCAACAACGACACGCCCTACCCCACCGACTGCAACGGAGCGTTCGGCTACATCGTCAACATGGCGCAGTACTTCCTCGAACGCGGCTACACCCCGGGTGAGCTGTGGGGGCTGGGCTACCAGGGCGAACAGTGCGACCAGCTCGTCGATCCCACCATCAAGTCGGGCCCGACGCACTCGACCGTCGCCAACGTCCCGGACCTACGAGCGTTCGTCGCGGCGGTCCTCGACTACACGGGCGCGGAACAGGTGGACATCGTCGGTCACAGTCTGGGCACGACGCTCACGCGCGAGTGGATGCGGCAGGACGACGCCTACCACCTCGTCCGCACCCTCGTCGGGGTCGACGGCCCCAACCACGGCATCCTCAACTGCTCGCCCGACCCCCGCAACTTCTGGCAGGCGCCCGCCCTCGGGGGGTTCACCCCCGACAGCGCCATCTGCGTCGAGTACGGCGCCGGCGACACGCCCTTCCTGACCACACTCAACGCCGGAGACGAGACTCCCGGCCAGACCACCTACGTCGCCTTCGTGAACGCGGACGTGAGCTTCGTGTACATCGACGAGCAGGACGGCACGCTGCCGCCGGTACCGGCGCAGAACCGTCGGGGAGAACCCGAGGACTTCTCGCGCAGCGCCTGGCTGGACGGCGCCGAGGTCGTGGAGTTCACCGGTCAGGGCCGCTACGACGGGGCGCTGCTGACGGCGCACCTCGGCATCATCAACTCGCCCGAGGTGTGGCAGGCCGCGTACGAGCGACTGGCTGCTCCTGCGGTCGACGCGTTCGCCGGAGAGCAGCCGACGCCGGATCGGGAGCGCCCACCGACGCCGGTCTCCGACCACGAGCTGAGAGCACCGCTGCCCGCCACCGGGGGTGGTCGTTCGACGGTGGTCGCGGGTGGCGGCGCGGCCATACTCGCCGTTCTGGCCCGGCCACGCGGCCAGGGTTGGCCTCGAGGTACCGGTCGGAAGGAAGGGGTGAGCCGACGGTGAGGTGAGCAGTCGTCACCGAACGTGGGAGCACCACGGACGGAGACCGTGGGAGTAACGACGGATGGAGGCGCGGCCATGGACCTCACGGATCTCGACAACGCGCTCGCCGCGGCCGAGGAAGCGCTCGCACCGGTCTTCGGACCGAGCACCCGGAGGTTCATCGCGCGCCTCGTCCTGCAAGCGGCTCTGCCTCACCTGGCCCTGCCGAGTGGCTACGAGCATCCGGCCTGACGCTCAGCCGATCCTCTCAGCGGGACCGAACGTGCCGTTGAAGTGCTCGAACCACATCGACAGCAGCGGGCGCCTGGGCAGACCCAGCGTCCGCAGCGACGCCGCGAGCGGGTGGTCGCCGAGTTCGATACTCGCCCCGCCCAGCCGGATGCCGACGCCCCGCCCCGCCTGTTCCGCTCGCGTGCGGTGCAACTTCCCGTCGAGTTGGGTGTAGGTCGTGATGGTCTGCGGTCGCAGCGTCCTCGATCCGCCGGTCCGGACCGTCAGCGTCAGCACGTGTCGACCGTCCATGTCGAGACGGCCAACGGCGTGCCCGTCGCGGCGCTCGAACGAGATGTCCTCGACCGACTTGGGGAAACCCCAGATCCGCCGCCCCGCCTCGCACGTGAACTCCTGATCGACGGGCAGGGCCAGGATGTAGGTGCCGAGCCTGCCTCGGAGCATGCGGTAGGCGTCGGAGACGACGGGGACGCCGCGGGGCTGGTCTCGAGGGCGGACGAACAGCAGGATCGAGACCTCGAGGTAGTCGCCGAGGTCGTTGTCGTCGTAGTCGATGACACCGATGAGCAGCGGCGTGCGACCCGGGAGGGCCGTCGCCACCTCGAGGTCGTCGGTGGGGAGCAGGCTCTGGGCCGCTCGCGACCTCACCAGGAACGTCGCCATCGCCGCACGTGCGTGACGGACCTCGACGGGGAGGGTCACGTCGCGATCGAGGATCCGGTACGTCGGGGCGCTGTCGGTCTTCACCCGCCCTCCTTCGCCACCGCCGAGCGTAGGCGCCGTCCGGAGGCTGTGCTAGAACGTGTTCCAGTTCACAGCGTGAGGGGTCTCGATGGCATCGGATGTCGCGACGGGCATCGCCCCGGACGAGCTCAACGACACGCAGCGAGAGCGCCGTGAGCGCATCCTCGAGGCGGCCACCGAGCTGGCCGTCGAAGGTGGCTACGAGGGCGTGCAGATGCGTGACGTCGCTGACCGCGCCGAGGTCGCGCTGGGGACCCTCTACCGCTACTTCCCGTCGAAGGTCCAGCTGCTCGTCAACGTCCTGCACCAGCTCGTGGCCGATATGACCGAGCAGATCACGAAGCAATCGGTGCCGGGGTCGACGGCTGCGGATCGTGTGCTGAACCTGCTCAGCCGCGCGATGCGGACCCTGCGCCGCGAGCAGGCGCTCGCCGACGCGATGATGCGGGCGCTGATGTTCGCCGACGCGAGCGCGGCCGCAGACGTGGAACGCGTCAGCGACGTCTTCACCGCAGCCGTCACGCACGCGCTCCGCGGCCCCGACCGTCCC
The DNA here is from genome assembly GCA_019347575.1 of Actinomycetota bacterium. NCBI lineage: Bacteria > Bacillati > Actinomycetota > Actinomycetota bacterium. Next base: position 11,516 of record JAHWKY010000019.1, read on the forward strand.
ACCCGCGACGACGACGCGGCGGTCGCACGGGTCATCGAGAACGTGTGGTGGGCCTACATCCTGTCGTGGCTCTCGGGGCGGCTCACCGCCCGCGAACTCAGCGACGAACTCGAGGTCGCCGTCCGCCTTCTCGTGCGCTGATCACGCCTCGGCGAGGACCGCACGGGCCCACTTGTAATCGGGCTTGCCCGCGGGTGACCGGACCACCTCGTCGACGATCGCGAGCGCGCGCGGGACCTTGTACCGCGCGACCCGGTCGGCCAGGTGGGCTTCGATGTCCTCCGGCGACGGCGCCTGCTGCCCGGAGGAGACCTGCACGACCGCCCCGACCCGCTCGCCCCAAGTCTCGTCGGGGATCCCCGCGACGATCGCGTCCACGATCGCGGGGTGGGCCTTGAGCGCCGCCTCGACCTCCTCTGGGTAGATCTTCTCCCCGCCGGAGTTGATGCAGACCGACCCGCGCCCCATGACGTGGATCACCCCGTCCGTGTCGACGGTGGCGTAGTCGCCGGTGAGGACCCAACGCTCGTCGTCGATGACCGGGAAGGTCTCGGCGGTCTTGTCCTCGTCGTTGTAGTAGCCGAGCGGGATGTGGCCGCGCTGCGCCACACGTCCGATGTCGTCCGAGCCGGGGTCGACGACGCGGTGGTCGTCGGTGATGACCGCCGTCCGCTCGGTGACGTTGAACTTGAGGCCCTCGTCGGGGCTTGAGCCCTCCGCCTCCGAGCCGCTGTAGCCGGTCTCGGACGAGCCGAAGCTGTCGAGGATGTTGCCGCTCGGGATGGCCTCGTTGAGCCGTTCCCGGACGGTCTTGGACAGGATCGCCCCGGCGCTCGAGATCACGAACAGCGACGAGGTGTCGTAGTCGCCCTCCGCGAGCGCTTCGATGAGCGGGACGGCCATCGCGTCGCCGACGAGCGAGATCGTGTTGACCCCCTCGTTCCGGATCAGCGTCAGCGCTCCGTGACCAGAGTACTTCTCGATGAGGCAGACCTTGCTGCCGCCCCAGAAGCCGATGAACGTCCCGAGCTGGGCGGCGCCGTGCATCAGCGGCGGCGCCGCGAACATCGCGAGCTGGAACGCGCCCTCGGAGTTGTCGATGCGGGTGTGCAGCTCCTCAGGCGAGCTGACCGGCTCCGCCACGGGGTTGCCGCCGCCCATGCCCGCGAAGAACACGTCCTCGTGGCGCCACATGACGCCCTTCGGCATCCCCGTGGTGCCGCCGGTGTACAGGAGCCAGATGTCATCGCCGGAGCGGCCGGTGAAGTCGCGCTCGGACGAACCACCGGCCAGGAACGCCTCGTACTCACGTGTGCCATCGGGCACGTCCCCGTCGGGCTCTCCCGAGACGATGAACAGCTCGAGGGTGTCGATGTCGTCGGCGACGGCGGACACGCGCTGCGCGAACTGCCCCCCGAAGAGCAGGCCCTTGAGGTCGGCGTTGTCGTACAGGTAGCGCAGCTCGCCCTCGACGTAGCGGTAGTTGACGTTGACCGGGACCGCCGAGATCTTGAAGCAGGCGAGCATCATCTCGACGTACTCGTGGCCGTTGGTGATGTGGCAGCCGACGTGGTCGCCCTTCCCGATCCCCGCGGCCGACAGCGCGTGCGCGAGCTGGTTCGCTCGCTCGTCGAGCTCGCGGTACGTGCGGCGGCTCGTCACCTCGCCGTCCGCGTCGGCGCACACGAGCGCGGTGCGGTCGGGGATGTGGTCGACGATCGACTCGAACAACTCGCTGAGCTGGTACTCCACGGCGGCACCTCCGTCAGGGTGGGTTCACTCGGCCAGGACCGCGCCGAGTCGGATGAGTTCGCGCGTGGGCGTCCCGAGCGTGTGCTCGAGCTGCTTGGCCCACACGAAGTAGCGGTGGAGGGGGTAGTCGAGGTCGACGCCGATCCCGCCGTGCAGGTGCTGGGCGGCGTGGACGACGCGCATCGCTCCGTCGCCGGCCCAGAACTTGGCGGTGTGCACCGCAGCCGCGCTGTCGAGCTCGGCGTCGAGCCGGTACAGCGCCTGCCACGCGGTCAGTCGCACCATCTCGGTGTCGACGAACGCGTCGGCCGCGCGCTGCGCGACGGCCTGGAACTCGGCGATCGGCTTGTCGAACTGGCGCCGGTTCGACGTGTACTCGGCGGTCATCCGCAGCGCGCCCTCGCACACACCCGCCTGGATGGCGCACAGGACGGCCGCCCCCCGCTCGGCGACCCACCGCACCGCCTCCACGCCTTCGACGAGCAGCTCCGCCGGCGTCGCCTCGAAGATCACCTCGGCGTGCGGCTGACGGTTCGTGGTGAGTTGCGGGGTGACGTCGGTCGGCGCCGCGAGCAGAAGCGCCGGGCCGGCCGCGCTCACGGCCGAGACGATCGCGCGATCGGCCTCCGCCCCGTAGGGCACCAGCGTCTTGCGGCCGTGGAGGTGCCACGAGTCGCCGTCGCGCTCGGCTCGCACCGACGGGGCGTGCAGGTCGTCGTTGCCCACCTCCTCCAGCGCAACCGCGAGGAGCGTCTCCCCCGACACGACCCCGGGCAGCCACGCCGACCGCTGCTCGGGACTGCCGAAGCGCGCGAGCGCTGCCGCCCCGACGATCGTCGGCATGAGCGGTAGAGGGGCGACGTGGCGGCCAGCCTCCTCGAAGACCCCGAGCAGGGACAGCAGCCCCAGCCCGCTGCCACCGTGCTCCTCGGGCACGACCGCCCCGACGACTCCACCCTCCGCGAGCGCGCGCCACAGGTCGGCGTCGTAGACCGAGCCTTCCCGCGACTCGAGCTCCTTCAAGTGTCCGTGGGTGCAACGGTCCGACAGCACGGAGCGGGCCACCTCCGCGAGCGCCTGCTGTTCCTCGGTCAGGGCGAAGTCCACGGCAGCCTCCTCAGCGCAGCGATCGCGGCATCTTCAGTCCGAAGATGGCGATCAGGTCGCGCTGGATCTCGTTGGTGCCGCCTCCGAAGGTGAGGATCAGCGAGCCTCGGTAGGCCCGCTCGACCCGTCCGGAGATGACCGCGCCGGGCGAGCCGCGCTTCAGTGAGCCGGCACTGCCCATGACCTCCATGAGGTAGCCGTAGCACTCGCAGTACATCTCGGTGCCGTAGACCTTGGTCGCCGAGGACTCCTCGACGTTGACGACCTCCTGTGTCACGCCCCATGCGACCTTCCAGTTGATGAGGCGCAGCGCGTCGAGCTTGGCGTGGACCTTGCCGAGCAGGAGGCGGACCCACTCCTGATCGATCACCCGGCGCCCGTCGGCGAGCTTGGTGTCCTTGGCCCACTCGCGCACGTCGACGTAGTTCTTCTCGAGCATCCCAGGGGTGGCGAGGGAGACGCGCTCGAAGTTGAGCTGGTGCACGATGCACTTCCAGCCCTCGTTCAGACCTCCGACGACGTTGCTCAACGGCACGCGGACGTCCTCGTAGTAGGTCATAAAGGTCCGCGCGTCGCCCATCACCTCGATGGGCGTGTAGCTGAAGCCATCGGCGTCCGTGGGGACGATCACGATCGAGATGCCCTGGTGCTTCGAGGCGTCCGGGTCGGTCCGGCACGCGAGCCAGATGTAGTCGGCGTGATCGGTCAACGAGGTGAAGATCTTCTGCCCGTTGATGATCAGCTCATCGCCCTCGACGACGGCGCGGGTCGTGAGGCTGCCGAGGTCCGTCCCGGCCTCGGGCTCGGTGTACCCGATCGCGAAGATGCACTCGCCGCGCAGGATCCGTGGGAGGAAGTGGTCCTTCTGCTCCTGCGACCCGAACGTCTGGATCGAGGGGCCGATGCTGTTGATCGTCAGGAACGGGATGGGCAGGCCGGCGCGCATGGCCTCGTCGAAGAAGATCCACTGCTCGATCGCGGACCTGGCCTGCCCGCCGTACTCGGTGGGCCAGCCGATCCCGATCCATCCGTCGGCTGCGAGTTGGCGGAGTGCGGCCGTGGACTGTGGCCCTCCGCCGAACTCGCCCACGGCGACCTCGTCGTGAAGCTCCGAGGTCACCAGGGCCTGGAAGTAGGCCCGCAGCTCGTCGCGCAGCGCGCGCTGCTCGTCGTCGAGGTCGATGCGCACGCGCACTCCCGGGCCGTGGACCCGTGATACTAGAACACGTTCCAGTTGTTCGTCACGTGCTCGAGTAGCGGAGCGGCAGCACGCAGGGCTTGACGGCGGGCTCCCCGGCGGACAGAGTCCGGGCCACCCCAACCACACGGAGTGCCACAATGGCGGAGAGCGTCTACAAGGTCATCGAGCTCGTCGGGACCAGCACCGAGTCCTGGGAGAAGGCTGCCGCGGCCGCGGTGGCTCGCGCGAACGAATCGCTGCGTGACCTTCGCGTCGCCGAGGTGACCGAGCTCGACATGACGCTCGAGAACGGCGTGGTGAAGGCCTACCGCGCCAAGGTCAACGTCTCGTTCAAGTACGAGGGTGGCGAGTAGCGCGCGACGCCGGCGGCGCGGACCGGCGCGTAGCGCCGGGAGCACACGCCGGATGTGAACAGGCCCCTGGCGGCGCGGACCGGCGCCCTCAGCTGCCGTGTCCGAACCCCGAGGTGCACGTCGCACCGCCGTCGAACACGAACTCCGCGCCGGTCGCGTAGCTCGACTCGTCCGAGGCGAGGAAGAGCATCAGGTTGGCTATCTCGGCGGGCTGACCCATGCGCTGCATCGGGACCATCTTCCCGATGGGCGTCAGGTCGACCTCGCCCAGGTTCTCCGACGCGCCCGCGACCATCGGGGTCTCGATCGCGCCCGGATGGATCGAGTTGACCCGGATCCCGTAGCGCGCGAACTCGAGCGCGGCCGACTTCGTCATGCCCCGCACCGCGAACTTCGACGCCGCGTAGGCGGACAGGTAGGGCATGCCACCCAGCCCTTCGACCGACGACGAGTTGATGATCGAGCCACCGCCTGCTCGCTTCATGGCGGGCAGGGCGGCCTTCATCCCGAGCCAGACGCCGAGCTGGTTGACCTCGATCACCGTCCGGTACTCGTCGGGGTCCATGTTCTCGATGGAGCCGAACCTCAGGATCCCAGCGTTGTTGACGAGCACGTCGAGCAGTGCGTAGGTCTGCTCGGCGGTGGCGACCGCCGCCTCCCAGGCGGCCAGGTCGGTCACGTCGAGCGGGGCGAACGTGCACGCGTCGCCCAACCGCTCCGCGATGCGGTGACCGTCCTTTTCGAGGACGTCCCCGATCACGACGCGGGCACCTTCCTCGATGAACCGCTCGGCTGCCGAGGCGCCGATGCCGCGCGCCCCGCCCGAGATCAGCGCGACCTTGCCTTCCAACCGGCCTGCCATCCGCTGACTCCTCACCGCCTGGTTCGTGACGTCACTTCGTCGGCTCGAGTGGACGAGGTGACGTCACGATCACGGCCTGCCGCTTCCGACCACCCACATGGCGAAGAACTGGCTGCCGCCTCCGTAGGCGTGGCCCATCGCGGTTCGCGCGCCGTCGACCTGGTGCTCACCGGCCTGGCCCCGCACCTGGAGAGCCGCCTCGAGGAACCGCAGCATCCCCGACGCGCCGATGGGGTTGGTGGACAGCACTCCCCCGGACATGTCGACCGGGAAGTCGCCGTCGAGCTGGGTCGAGCCATCCTGGACCATCTTCCAGCCCTCGTGCTCCGGCGCGATCCCGAGGTTCTCGAGCCACATCGGCTCGAACCAGCTGAACGGCACGTACATCTCGGCGCAGTCGATCTGGCTGCGGGGGTCGCTGATGCCGGCCTCGGCGTAGACCGCCTCGGCGCAGGCGCGCCCTGCCCACGGGTTGACGCGGTCACGGCCGGCACCGATGGTCGGCTCGGAACGGACCGCGGTCCCGTGCACCCAGGCGACCCCGTCGCGCCCGTCGGCGACGCGGTCGGAGGCCAGCACTATCGCGGCCGCGCCGTCGGACGAGGGGCACGTCTCGGCGTAGCGGATCGGGTCCCACAGCATCGGCGACTCGACGACCGCCTCGTAGGTGACGTCCTCCTGGTGGATGTGCGCGTAGGGGTTCTTCAACGCGTTCAAGCGGTCCTTGAGCGCGACGAGGTAGCCGGTGTTCTCGGGGGCACCGCTCTTCTTGATGTAGGCGCGCACGATGGGGCTGAAGTAGCCGCCGGCGCCGGCGAGCAGGGGCGTGGAGAACGGGATCGGGACCGACAGCGCCCACATCGCGTTGGATTCGGACTGCTTCTGGAAGGCGACCGTCAGGACGCGGTCGAACCGCCCGGCGCTCACGTGGTGGGTGGCGACGACCGCGGTCGAACCTCCGACCGACCCGGCCGTGTGTACCCGCAGCATCGGCTTGCCGGTCGCACCCAGGGCGTCGGCGAGCATGAGCTCGGGCATCATCACGCCCTCGAACATGTCCGGCGCCTTGCCGATCACGACGGCGTCGATGTCACCCCAGTCCATCTCGGCATCGGCGAGCGCGCGCTCGGCGGCCTCCCGGACGAGACCGGGGATGGAGACGTCCTTGCGTTCGGCCTTGTGGTGCGTCTGCCCGCACCCGACGACCGCGACCCTTCGCGCTCCCATCACCGCGCCTCCAGGACGCACACGAGGTTGTGCTGTAGCAGTGGGCCGGAAGTCGCGTGGGCGACCGCCCGGTTGGCTTCGCCATCGCGGATCCGCTGCGCCGCCTCGCCGATCCGGATCAGTCCTGCGGCCATCACAGGGTTGCTGACGAGCGCTCCTCCGCTGGGGTTGATCCTCGTCGCGCCGTTCAGTCCCAGCGCGCGACGCAGGATCAGCTCCTGCGAGCTGAACGGGGCGTACAGCTCGGCGACGTCAACGGGACCCTCGGCGACGCCGGCTTCCTCGGCGGCGCGCCGGGTCGACGGCGAGTCGGTGAGGTCGCGCGTGCCGATCGCGGTCGGTTCGATGCGGTGGTCGATACCGGTGATCCAGGCGGGGCGCTCGCTCAGCTCGCGGGCTCGGTCGCCGGTCGCCAGCACGACGGCTGTGCAGCCATCGGTGATCGGGGCGCAATCGTGCTTGCGCAGGGGGTCGGCGAAGACGGGGCGTTCGAGCAGTTCGTCGGCGGTGCTCTGACCTGAGCGGACGGCGTGGGGGTTGCCGACGGCATCGGTCAGGCTGCGCGCGGCCACCTCCGCGAGGTCGCGCTCGTCCACGCCGTCCTCGAGGAGCAGGCGCGCCTGCAGTGCGGCGAGGGAGACCGAGTCCGGCCACAGCGGCGTGACGGTGTAGGGATCCATCTGCAGCGCGAGCACCCGCGGCAGGTCGCCCGGTGAGGACTTGCCGAACCCGTAGACGAGCGCCGTGTCGATGTCACCGTGCTGCAGGCGCAGCCACGCCTCGTACAGGGCGAAGGCGCCGTCCTGCTCGACGTGTGACTCCGCGATCGGTGGCCACGCGCCGATCGCGTCGAGCGCGTTGACGAACGCGAACGGCTGTCCGGCGAGGTAGTCGCTCGACCCGCTGACGACGAACCCCATGTCGCCCTTGGCGAGGCCGGTGGGGGCGAGGGCCTCGTCGATGACCGGGATGAGCATCTCGATCTCGTTGCGACGCTCCTCCCGGGGCGTCGCGAACGAGCTGTAGCCGACGACAGCGACGTCGACCATCACACGAACTCGGCGTAGGAGTCGAACGGGGCGTCGGGCTCGTCCACCGGCTCGACGTGGCTGATCGACGCCATGGACGGCGTGCGTTCCTCCTCGGGCTTCCACACGGCACGGACACGCATCCCCATCCGGACCTCGTCGGGATCGATGCCCTGCAGCAACAGCTGGGCGGTCGTGTCGGAGCCGTCGAAGAGGATCTCAGCGCAGACGTAGGGCAGATCGACCGCACGGTTGGCGAAGTTGATGTTGACGATGCAGAACGTGGTGACCGTGCCGGTGTCGGCGAGCTCGACCTCCTCACCGAACAACGACCCGCACATGGAGCACGCCCCGCGGGGCGGGGCGTACACCTTGCCGCACTCGGGACAGCGCCGACCCAGCAGCTTGCCCTCGGGGATGTGGCGCAGGAACTGGCTCGGTGACTCGCCGGGGGTGTAGCGGTACTCGAGGTGGACCGGCGTGATGACCTCGGTGAGCGGCTCGGGCAGCGCGACGTCCGTCACGCCTCCCCCCTCGAGGGGGGAGGGGCCGGCGTTGCCGGCCTGGGGGGTGAGGCACGATAGGTCACGCGGCCGGCTCCTTTTTCGGCTCGTCCGAGTCACCGGTCGGCTCGAAGCAGGCGATGTCGGTGATGCGCCCCTGGGGCTCGTCGCTCCAGCGGATGCGCACGCGCTGCCCGGTTACGACCTGGTCGGGCGCAGAGACGTCCAGGGCGTGGAGCATGGTCGTGTCGGCACCGTCGAGGCGGACGAGCACCCACGCGAACGTCCGGTCCAGCGGCTGGCCCGGTCGGGGCGTGGGGTTCCACGCCCAGCTCACGACCTCACCCTCGGCGGCGACCTCGACCCACTCGTCCTCCTGTGCTACCGCTTCGGCTCGTCGCGCACCGAGCGACTCCGAGGTGAGCGGGTCGTACTCCTGGGGCGGCACCAGCACGCGCCCGTCGCGGCCGCGGATGCCGAGGATGCGGCGGTCGCGGAGCCCGGCCAGGAAGGTGCCGATCACGGGGCCGGTGGAGCGGGTGTAGTCGTACGACAGGACGTGCGGAGCCTCCAGCACCTCCTCGGTCACCCCATCCTCCGGTCTGTTCTGTGCTACCGCCTGCGGCTACTTGAGCACTCTGTTCGCGGGGCGCCGATACTAGAACACGTTCCAGTTTGCTGGCAACGTCAGGCCAGGGACCCGTCCTCGTCGACCCACAGCAGCACGCTGTCCTCGAAGTCCACCAGCAGCGCGCCCTCGTCAGGGGCGGCCGTGACCTCCCCCAGGCCCGCGACCACGAAGTCCTCGCTGTAGCCGAGGAGCTCCACCGACGTTCCCGTGGCGACGTCCACCGCGTCCACCGCGAGGCTCGACTGACGGAACGCCACCGCCCCGTCGCCGGAGAGATCGGAGCCGTAGACGGTCCCGCTCTCGGGCAACGAGCCGATCGGCTTGAACCGGTCGTCGTAGAGCGTCACCCCGTTGACGAGAACACGGTCGCCGTCGGCATCGACCGCCAGCGTGGCGATCGACATCCCCGTGGCCCTCGAGGTCACCGCGGCCGGCTCGGTCGCGGGCTCCCACAGCAGGAGCCGCCCGTCCTCCGGGACGGTCTCGCCGGCGTAGATGCGGGAGCGGTCGCGGCTGCGTTCGATGATCGTGTCCGGCGCGACCTCGGCGAGCTCGTCGAGGTCTCCGGTCGCGAGGTCGACGATGTAGAGGTGCGATGGTGCGGCGCCAGGGGCGTCGTAGCGCGTACTCACGAGCGCACGACCGTCGTCGGTCACCGCGATCCGTGCGAGGTGCTGCTCGCCCAGTCCGAGGTCCATCGTGCGCACGACCTCGCCGGCGTCGGGATCGACCACGCTGATGACGTCCGTCGTCCGATCCGTGACGAAGAGCGTGCCGTCCGGTGCGACGTCGACATCCCACGGCTCACTCCCGACCGGGATGGAACCGCGCCTGATCCCGGTCCGCGCATCGATGACCTCCAGGCGACCGCGCCCGGCGTTGGCGACGTAGGCGACGTCGTCATCGGTGATGACCGCGTCACCGAGCAGCGCGTCGTCCGGCAGCTGCACACGCGTGGGGATCTCGCTCGGTGCCGGAGGACACGCGGTCGGGTCGGCGACGTAAGCGCCGGACTCGAGCTGTGCGGCGACGTCGTCGCGCACGGCTGCCGGACCGCCAAGGACGAAGATCTCGCCGGGCTGGAGACGGGCGAGCTCGCAACCGACCTCGACGGGGATGGCGTCGGGGCGGACGAGCAGGAGCGGCTCGGCGTGGAGGCCGGCGAATGCGGCCCCCGCCAGCGCGTCGGGGAAGTCCGTGCCCGTGGCGACGAACGCCGAGTTGGAGAACGAGTGGAGCGAGCGGCTGACGGCGGCGCTGGTGCCGTAGCGGTCGGCTCCCGCGATGCGACGTACCGTCACGCCCATCGCGGCGAGCTCGCTCACGATGGCGGGGTCGATCGCGTCGGGACCTCCGATGACCTCGACGGACGTGGCGCCGAGCCGTTCGATCTCGGCCCGCGTCGATCCCGGCAGCGACTGCCGTCTCGTCAACAGCAGCGGCTCACCGAACGCACCGGCGAGCGCCGAGGCGGACAGCGCATCGGCGAAGCCCTCGCCCGTGGTGAGGAACGCCGTCTCCGCCCCTTCTTCGAAGACGAGCTCGGAGAGGAAAGCGGCGGTCTCGTACCGGTCCGCTCCACCGACCGGCAGCGCCCCGTCGGTGGCGAAGTCCTCGAGCGCATCGACCACGTCGTCCCGCACCGCTGCTGGCCCCCCGACGACGAGGATGAACTCCGGCTGGAGACGGCGCAGCTCCCGCACCGTCGCTCCGGGGATCACCTTGTGGCGCACCAGCAGCACCGGCCCGAGGCCCGCCGCGACGGGGCCGGCTGCCAGCGCATCGGGGAAGCTCTCTCCGGTCGTGACGAAGGCGAACTCGGCCCCGTCGGGCCAGCTGGCCTCGCTGATCGCTGCCGCGGTCTCGTAGCGGTCGTCACCCCAGAGACGGGCGACCGGCGCCGCTTCGGCCGTCACCGGTACGAGCAGGGTGGCGATGACCGCCGCGACGATCAGGATCCGTCCCCGTGTGCCCACTGCGTCCCTCCGTTGCCGGCGAAGGTCAACGTAGGCGAGCGAGAGCCCTCCCCCGGGCAACACCCGCCTCCCTATCCGTCCGGGAACGGCGCCGGTCGACCTCGTTGGACCCGGCCCCCCGTCACACGAGAGCGCTGTCGCGGCCCTCCCAGTACGGGGCGCGGAGCTCGCGCTTGAGGAGCTTGCCGGTGGCGGTGCGCGGGAGCTCGGCGTGGAAGTCGATGGTGCGTGGGACCTTGTAGCCCCCGAGGTGGTCGCGGCAGTAGGCGATCAGCTCCTCGGCGAGGTCGTCACTCACCGCGTCGGGATCGACGAGCTGCACGGCAGCCTTAACCTCCTCGCCCCAGTCATCGTTGGGGACGCCGAACACGGCGCAGTCGAGGACGGCCTCGTGCTGGAGGAGCTGGGACTCGATCTCGGCTGGGTAGATGTTGACGCCGCCGGAGATGATCATGTCGACCTTACGGTCACGCAGGAACAGGAAGCCGTCCTCGTCGAGCTCACCCACGTCCCCGACGGTGAAGAAGCCCTGCTCGTTCCAGGTCCGCTTGGTCTTGTCCTCGTCGCCGTGGTACTCGAAGGTGCGGTCGCCCATCTTCATCCAGACCGTGCCGATCTCGCCGGCGGGCAGCTCGTTGCCGTCATCGTCGAGGATCTTGATCTCGCTGATCGGCCAGGCGTTGCCGACCGTGCCGGGCTTGCGTAACCAGTCCTCGGGGGTCGCGAGCGTTCCGCCTCCCTCGGTCGCCGCGTAGTACTCGTAGACCACCGGGCCCCACCACTCGAGCATCGCGTGCTTGGTCGGGACGGGGCACGGGGCGGCGCTGTGGATGACGTGGGTGAGGCTGGACACGTCGTAGCGCCTGCGCTCGTCCTCCGGCAGCTTCAGCATCCGGTTGAACATCGTCGGCACCATGTGGCTGGTCGTGACGCGATAGCGCTCGATGCGCTCGAGCGTCCCCTCCGGGGTCCACTTGTCCATGAGCACGACCGTGTGGCCGAACTGCAACGCGGCGAGGACGAACTGCATAACGGCGGTGTGGTACAGCGGGGCGACCGCGAGGTGGACGTGGTCCTCGCCGGGCTGGATGCCGAACAGGTAGTTGAGGAAGCCGGACAGGCTCGCCTGGGTGTCCGCGTCGACCTCGGGGAGCGGCCGCTCGACCCCCTTCGGACGCCCCGTGGTCCCCGAGGTGTAGTTCATGAACCCGCCCGCCGTGCGGTCGTCGGGCGCCGTGTCGGGGTGCCCGTCGCGGAACGTGAGCCAGTCCCGGTACCCCTCCAGCGCCCCGACGCTGAAGCGCGCCTCGGCCGGAAGCGTGGGGACGTCGTCGGTGACCGCGGTGACCGCGTCCTCGAAGCGGCTGTGCGCCACGAACGCCCTCGCCCCGCTGTCCTCGACGATGTAGGCCACCTCGTCGCCGGCGAGGTGCCAGTTGATCGGCACGAGGTGCCACCCGGACTGCATGACCGCGAGGATCAACCCGATGGCCTCGGCGCTGTTGGGTAGCAGCATCGCCACGACGTCGCCGCGCTCGAGGCCGAGCCCGCGGAGGGCGTGGGTGATGCGGTGGACGTTGCCGAGGATCGCGCCCCGCGTGTGCTCGGTGCCGTCCGGCTCGATGACGCAGAGCGCTTCCGGCTCGAGCTGTGCCAACGCGTAGAACCCCGTCACCGGTTGCTGCTGCTCGCTCATCGCGCGTCCCCTGCTCGGCGCGGGGCGCATACTAGAACACGTTCCACTTCTGCGGGGCGCCGCTGGGGCTGAAGAGTTGAGTACGTCAGAACGCACTCAACGCTTCAGGCTCGCTCGGAGCTCGGGACAGACGCGGCAACGGCGCTGACGGCACGGCGTCGCGATCGGCGGCGGCCGCTCGGGATCGGCGCCTGCGTGTGCTGCAGCGAGCTCCTCGGCGATGCTCTCGACGTCGTTCTCGATGCGATCGCGCGTCAACCAGCTGACGTCCCAACCGCCCTTCTTCGCCTCGACCCACCGCTTCCGGTCGGTGCGGAACGCGCGCCCGCCAGCCCGCGACTGCGGGCTGTCGCACTCGTAAGCGAACCAGATCGAGGGGAACGGTAGATCGAGGTGGATGACGCGCCCGTCGCCACACAGGAACGGGAACGGCGAGGGGTACGGGGCGTGACCGAGAGACCTCACGAGCCTACGAGAGTCGAGCTCGAGCACCGAGTCGACGGTATCCGAGATCGTGGCTTCGTAGGCGCGGCGCACAGACCCCGTCCCGTTCGCGTGGCCGCAGCGCCAGAGCACGTCCTCGAGGGCACCGCGCGGCAGGTGACCTCGCTGCTGGGCGTTGATTGTCCACTCGAGCACGACCGGCCCGGGGTTCCGGCGGCCGCTGTGCAGCAGCGACCACGCGGGTACCAGCGCACGGATCCCCCGGGCCGACTGCACATCGCGCTGGAGAAGTTTGGCACTGCGGATGATGTCGTCCACGCCGACCAGGGTCGGCCGGGCGCGATCGGCCGGGACCGCAACCTGGAGCTGTGATGGTCGAGCGTCGGTGATGCCGTGCAGGTAGAGCGCGCTCTGCCCCGTGATGGCGCTGCGGTCACCAGCCGTGAGAACGGCCGCCATCGCTTCCGCCTGGAACGAACGCTCGGCGCCGGGCATCAACCAGGAACCTCGCTGGAGGCGGGTTCCTCCGTCGGCGGACATGCGGGCGCGGAAAGACCGCAGATCGATCCCCTCGTTGGCGGCTTGGCGGACGTGGACGACCTGGTGCTGCTGGGCCGCGAGGTCGTAGATGCGCTTGATCATGGCGCACACGATGCAACCTCGCGGTTGCCACGTCGAGGCCAGCGTTCGATCCGCTGGGGACAACCCGCCGGCACCCGCGACGTTGAAGCGTTGGGTACGTCTGTACGCACTCAACTCTTCAGTCTCACCGGGGGCGGGGCGGCCGGGTGGCAGGCGGGGCGGGGCGCGGGGACTAGGGGGTGAAGCGGACGGGCATGGTCTTGATGCCGTTGATGAAGTTGCTGCGCAGGCGGCGGACCTCGCCGGCGGGCTCGATGTCGGGCATGCGGTCGGCGATGACGTCGAACATGATGCGGATCTCGAGCTTCGCCAGGTGCGCCCCGAGGCAGTAGTGGGGACCGCCACCGCCGAAGCTGATGTGGGGGTTCGGGGCGCGGGCGACGTCGAAGGTGTAGGGGGCCTCGAACACGTCCTCGTCGCGGTTGCCCGACGCGTACCACAGCACGACCTTGTCACCGTCCCGGATCTCGCGGCCGCGGATGACGTCGTCGCGCATCGCGGTGCGGCGGAACTGGATGACGGGGTGTGCCCAGCGGATGATCTCGTCGGCCGCGGTGTCGAGCAGCGATGGCTCCGCCTTGAGCTTCTTCCACTCCCCCGGGTGGTCGAACAGCGCCTGCATCCCGTGGCTGATGGCGTTGCGCGTCGTCTCGTTGCCGGCCACCGCCAGCAGGATGAAGAAGAGGTCGAACTCCATCTCGCTCAGCCGGTTCCCGTCCACCTCCGCGTTCACGAGGGCGGTCACGATGTCGTCGCGCGGCTCGGCCTCACGTTGCTGGCGCAGGTTCTCGGCGTACGTGAACATCTCGGCGGCGGCGACACGAGCGTCCTCCGGCGACGTCTGGAACTCGGGGTCGTCGAAGCCGATGAGGCGGTTGCTGATCTCGAAGATGAAATCGCGTTCCTCGATCGGGGCGCCCATGAGCTCGGCGATGACCTCGAGTGGGAGCTCCGCGGACACCCAGCGCACGAAGTCGCCCTCACCTTCCTCGAGGGCGCGATCCACGATGGCGTTGGTGTAGTCGCGGATGCGCTCCTCGAGCCGGGCGATCACGCGGGGCGTGAAGCCGCTGTTGACGATGGACCGCAGGCGGGTGTGTTCCGGAGGGTCCTGGTTGACCATCATGAGCTGCAGCTCCTCGAGCTCGTTGTTCATCGTCGGCTCGCGGAAGATGGAGGTGCGCTCGAAGCTGGAGTAGATCTCGGGCCTGCGTGAGGCGTAGACGATGTCCTCGTGCTTGGTCAGTGCCCAGAACGGCACGCCCTCGTAGGGGTCCTCGTGGAGGTGGACGGGGTCCTCTCGCCGGAGCACGTCGAACATCTCGTACGGGAACGCCTCGATGTAGTTGTCGTGGTTGGCGATGTCGACTTCGTGTAGGTCCATCTCAGGCTCCTCCCACGATGCGGTGCACGCGCCCCGCCGCCTCCCGCGCCCCACTGACCAGGTCAGCCATGACCTCGACGACGGGGCGCGCTTCGTGCAGCGCCCCGACGATCTGGCCCACGGGGGTCCCCACGAGGTCGTGCCGCCCCGCCGCGCGGAAGCGAGCCAGAGCCTCGGAGGTCAGCAGGTACTGCAGCGGCATCTGCAGTGGATCAGGGTTGTCGTCCGACTCCCACGCCTCGAGCCAGGAGGTCTTGAGCTGCCGCGCGGGCTTGCCGGTCAGACCGCGCGAGCGCAGCGTGTCGCGGGAGGTCGCCTCCCACAGCAGTTTCTGCAACCCGTCGGGTAGCGCGCACTCGGTGGTCGACAGCCAGATCGAGCCGGTCCACACCCCCTGCGCCCCGAGCGCCAACGCCGCCGCGACCTGACGTCCGTCCCCCACGCCGCCCGCGGCGAGCACGGGGGCCGGGGCGACCGCGTCGACGACCTCCGGCCACAGCACCATCGAGGCGATGTCTCCCGTGTGGCCCCCGGCCTCCCAGCCCTGCGCGACGACGATGTCCACGCCCTGCTCGCGCTGCTTCAGCGCTTGATCCACCCGCCCGACGAGCGCGGCCACCTTGATGCCGGCCTCGTGGGCGCGGTCCACGACCTCCTTCGAAGGAGGTCCCAGCGCCGATGCCAGCAGCGCGGGCGAGTGCCGGAAGGCGACGTCGAGTTGAGGCTCGTGTGCCGCATCCGCCCAGCCGAGAACGCCCCGCACCTCCTCGCCGTCCTCGGGCAGCGGCGGGACGTCGTGGTCCGCGAGGAAACGCTCGACGAACGCTCGGTGCTCCTCGGGGATCAGCGCAGCGAGCTTGTCCTCGAGATCGTCGAACCCACCGGCCTCGACCTGCGCGCGGGAGACCGGCATGACGAGGTTGACGCCGTAGGGACGGCCGTCGGCCTCGGCCTCGACCACATCGAGCGCCTCGTCCAGCTCGGTCGCCTCGCCGCCGTAGCGCACCGCCCCGAGCACCCCGAACCCGCCCGCGCGGCTGATCGCTCCGGCGACCTCGGGCACGTAGCTGAACCCGAAGATCGGGTACTCGATACCCAGCTCGCGGGACAGCTCGGTCTGCATCGGATCTCCTCCGTGGTCGGTCCGGGTGGTTCGGTCCGTGGTTGGTCTGTCAACGATCGACGGCGAGGATGAGTCCGCTCGTGGGCACGCCAGTCCCGGCCGTGACCAGAACGTGCTCGACGTCCGCGACCTGGTTGACGGAGGTGCCCCACACCTGGCGGACCCCCTCCGCCACGCCGTTCATCCCGTGCAGGTACGCCTCGCCGAGCTGGCCTCCGTGCGTGTTCACCGGCAGCCGTCCACCGAGCTCGATGCCCCCGTCGGCGACGAAATCCTTGGCCTCGCCCCGCCCGCAGAACCCCAGCTCCTCGAGCTGGCGCAGCACCTCCGGGGTGAAGTGGTCGTAGATCATCGCCGTCTGGATATCGGCTGGCTCGATGCCGGCCTGACGCCACAGCTGCTCGCCGACCAGGTGCATCTCCGGCAGCCTCGTGATGTCGCCGTGGTAGTAGCTGGTCATCTGCTGCTGGTGGTCGGCCGACCCCTGGGCGGCCGCGGCGACGACGGCCGGAGGCCGGCGCAACGATCGCGCACGCTCGAGCGAGGTAACGACGATCGCCTGTGCCCCGTCGGTCTCCTGGCAGCAGTCGAGCAGGCGCAACGGTTCGACGACCCAGCGCGAGGCTTGGTGCTCGTCGAGGGTGATGGGGCGCTCGAAGAAGTAGGCCGCCGGGTTGGTGGCGGCGTGCTTGCGCATCGCCACGGCCACGCGGCCGAGATCCTGGCTCGTGGTACCGGAGTCGTGGAGGTAGCGCTGCGCCGCCATCGCGACCCAGGCGGCAGGGGTCATGAACCCGAAGGGCGTGTACCAGCCCCACTCGGCCTCCTCGGCGTTCTCGGACCACTCGCTGCGGCCCCGCCCGTAGCGCCGCCCGGAGCGCTCGTTGAAGGCGCGGTAGCACACGACCACCTCGGCCATGCCGGTCGTGACCGCCATGGCGGCCTGCTGGATCGTGGCGCAGGCCGCCCCGCCGCCGTAGTGGACGCGGCTGAAGTAGGTCAGGGCGCCGATCCCGACCGCCTCGGCGACCTGGATCTCGGGGTTGTCCTCGAGCTTGTAGGTCACGAGCCCGTCGACCTCGAAGGGCTGCAGGCCCGCGTCCTCGATGGCGGCACGCACCGCCTCGGCCGCGAGCTGAAGCGGCGACCGCCCCGAGTCCTTCGAGAACTCGGTGGCGCCGATGCCGGCGATCGCGGTGGTCCGGGAGAAGTCGCTCACGTCGACGCCTGGGTGCTCGAGAAGCGAAGCGGTAGCACAGCCTCAGGCAGCTCGACCCGGACCCTGCCGGTGACGTGGTTGCCGGTGGCGTTGCGCCCCGTGACCGCGACGGTCACCATCGTCCCCTCGATCGCGGTCACCTCGCCGCTGAACTTCAGCGTGGCGCCGGCGACGTGTGGGACGCCGAGGCGGATCGCTGTGCCCTTGGCGATCGCCTGTGGTCCGGCCCAGTCGGTGACGTACTTCACGCACAGACCGTTGGTCGTCAGGATGTTCAGGAAGACGTCCGGCAGACCACTGGCCTGCGCGACCTCGGGGTCGTGGTGGACCGGTTCGAAGTCGCGGGTCGCGATCGCGGTCGTCACGACGAAGCTGCGCGAGGTCACCAGCTCGACCACGGGGAGCACCGCCCCGACGGTGACGTCATCGATCGTGAGGGAGTCGCTCATGCGTCGTCCTCCTGACCCAGCGCGGGCGCGAACAGGGGGAGGATGTAGTCGGGCTCGACCTCGCGCCAGGTCAGCTCCACCGCCATGCCGATGGTCACCTCGGCGGGGTCGATGTCGACGATCTCGGACACGAACCGCACGCCCTCGTCGAGGTCGATCACCGCGACCGCGAACGGTGGATCGGTGCCGGGTAGGGGCGGGTGGTGGTGAACGACGTAGCTGTGGATGGTGCCGCGCCCCGCGCTGGTCACCGTGTCCCGCTCGGTGGCGCCACACGCCCCGCACATCGGTCGGGGCGGGTGGCGCAACGTCCCGCACGCGGCGCAGCGCTGGATGCGCAGCTCGCGCGCTTCGACCCCCTCCCAGAAGAACGCGTTGTCGCGGTTGATCGGCGGCCGGGGTCGGCGGGGCGAGCCCGGGTCGGACACGGCGCTCTGGCCCGCCTTCGGCTTCGCGGGTGGCGGGCGGAACTTCAGCAGCCGCATCCGGGCGACGCCAACGGCTTCCCCGCTGCCGAGCAACTTGTAGTCGTGCCTGACCGTGACGAAGTAGCCCTCCCCGAGCGCTGTCGTCTTGACGTCCGACAGCGACTCGATCGAGATCTCCTCGTAGAGGTGGTCGCCAGGCCGGACCTCGCGCAGGTAGTCGTGCTCGTAGTCCGTCGCGACCACGGCGGTGTACCCGGCGTCGTCGAGCACCCCGAAGACGCGGTCGCGGGCACTGCCGCTCTTGCCGGCGGAGATCTCGAGCGTCCAGCTGCCGAGCATCGCGGGCGGGGCGACGACGCCTCCGTGGCGCGACGCCGCGGCGACCTCGGGATCGGTGTACACCGGGTTGGTCTCCTCGAAAGCCCGCACCCAGTGCACGACCATCGCCTCGTTGACGGGATACGGGGCGACCTTCTCGTCGTCCGGGGGCTGTCCCACGTGCGCACGCGCCGCCTCGATGGCGGCGATCGTCGCGTCGTCGGTCACGCGGGCACCTCGCCTCGAGCTCGGACCTTCACCAGGATGGTGCCCAACTGCGGCGCACATCCGCCGACCACATCGAGCACCACCCTCCGCAGAACTAGAACGTGTTACAGTCGAGCACATCAGCGCTCGCCGGTCGAGTTGATCGGCACGTGGTCGGAGGCCAGATGTCCGAAGCCGTCATCGTCGAAGCCGTCCGCTCCCCCATCGGCCGTCGCAATGGTGGCCTCAGCGGGTTGCATCCGACCGAGGTGCTGGGGGCGACGCTCGAGGAGCTGATCGCACGCGCCGGCATCGACGCTGTGGACGTGCAGCAGGTCGTCGGCGGGACCGTCACCCAGGCCGGCGAGCAGGGGGCGAACATCACCCGCTACACGTGGCTGGCGCGCCGCCTCCCCCAGACGACCGCGTGCACGACCATCGACTGCCAGTGCGGGTCGTCACAGCAGGCCAACCACTTCATCCAGGGCCTGATCGCGGTCGGGGCGATCGACGTCGGTATCGCGTGCGGCGTCGAGATGATGAGTCGGGTGGGCCTCGGTGCCAACGTGCTCAACGGCCCGGGCGTGCCCCGCCCCGACGGCTGGGACGTCGACCTGCCCAACCAGTTCGAGGGCGCCGACCGCATCGCGACCGACCGCGGCATCGACCGCGAGGCCCTCGATGCCTGGGGGCTGCGCTCGCAGGAGCACGCGCAGCAGGCGTGGGAGGAGGGCCGCCTCAAGCGTGAGACCTTCGCGCTCGACGCTCCGGTGCTGGAAGACGGCGAGGCGACCGGCGAACGGGCCACCGTCGACCGTGACGAGGGCCTGCGTGCGACCTCGATGGACGCCCTCGCCGGTCTGAAGCCCGTGCTCGAGGACGGCTTGCACACCGCCGGCACCTCATCACAGATCAGCGACGGTGCGGCGGCGGTGCTGTGGATGTCGCGCACACGTGCACAGGAGCTAGGCCTGACGCCCCGGGCCCGCATCCTCGCCCAGACGCTGGTCGGCGACGACCCCTACTACCACCTCGACGGACCGCGCCGGGCCACCCGCGACGTGCTCGCCAAGGCAGGGATGAAGATCGACGACATCGACCTGTTCGAGGTCAACGAGGCGTTCGCGTCGGTGGTGCTCAGCTGGGCCCAGGAGCACGAGCCCGACCTCGACAAGGTGAACGTCAACGGCGGGGCGATCGCGCTCGGCCACCCGGTCGGGGCGACGGGGTCACGTCTGATCACCACCGCGCTGCACGAGCTGGAACGGCGTGACGCCGCGACCGCCCTGGTGTCGATGTGCGCGGGCGGGGCGCTGGCGACCGGCACGATCCTGGAGCGGATCTGATGGGTCGAGGGGAGCTGCCGGGGAACGACGATCTCATCGTCGAGCAGGATGGCCACGTCGTCACGGTCACGATGAACCGCCCCGAGGCGAAGAACGCGTGGTCCGGGCTGATGATCGAGGGCATGGCCGCGGCGTGGGAGTGGATCGACGCCGAGCCGTCGGTACGGGTCGCGATCCTCACTGGGGCGGGCGGCACGTTCTGCGCGGGCGCCGACCTCAAGGACATGAGCTCGCGCCGCTCCGAGGGCGACGACGGCTTCGCGGACCGCGTGAAGGGCGCCAACGTGGCGTTCACCGCGATGCTACGCAACCACTCGCTCAGCAAGCCGCTGATCGCCGCGGTCGAGGGCTACGCCGTCGCCGGCGGTACCGAGATCCTGCAGGCCACCGACATCCGCATCGCCGGCGAGTCCGCGCGGTTCGGGCTCGCCGAGGTGCAGCGCGCGCTGTTCCCGATCGGCGGTTCGACCGTGCGGCTGCAGCGTCAGGTGCCGTTCACCAAGGCGATGGAGATCCTCCTCACCGGCGAGCAGATCGACGCGGCCGAGGCGCTTCGGATCGGCCTGGTCGGCCGCGTCGTCCCCGACGGCGAGGCGTTGAACGAGGCGAGACGGATCGCCAACCGCATCGCCCGCAACGGCCCGCTCGCGGTGCAGGCGATCAAGCGCTCGGCGCGGGAGACGGCGAGCCTGCCCGAGGAGGAGGCGCTGAAGCTCGAGCTCGAGATCGGGATGCGGGTGTTCGCGTCGGAGGACGCGAAGGAGGGTCCGCGCGCGTTCGCGGAGAAGCGTGACCCGAGGTTCCAAGGGAAGTAGCCGGGGCGCGTGCCCCTCAGGTCAGCGGGAGGAGAAGCCATGGCGTTCCGTGGCAAGGTCGCACTCGTCACCGGAGGCGGCAGCGGCATGGGTCAGCTCGCCGCGACGCGTCTCGCGCAACGGGGCGCGAAGGTCGCCGCGCTGGACGTGAACGAGGAGGGGTTGGCCGCGACGGCCGGGGCGCACGAGAACGTCACGACGTTCGTGTGCGATGTCAGCGACGCCGGACGCGTCCAGCAGGTCGTCAAGCAGGTCGAGACCGACCTCGGCCCGATCGACCGCACGATGGCCGCCGCCGCGATCATGCCCACCGGCCTGCTCGCTGAGATGGACACCGAGGTCATCCGCAAGATCGTCGAGGTCGACTACCTCGGCGTCGTCAACACCGTCAAGGCGACGCTGCCGGGGATGCTCGAGCGGCGGCGGGGCGACATGGTGATCTTCGCCTCGTTGATGGGCTACCTCCCGACGATGTACCTCGGGGCGTACTGCGCGGCGAAGGCGGCGGTGGTCGCGTTCGCCGAGATCCTCTACCACGAGAACCGCGACAGCGGCCTCCGCTTCGCGCTCGTCGCCCCGCCCAACGTCGAGACCCCCCTGCTGAACCAGGTCACCTCGCCGATGAAGACGCTGCACGACAAGCGCACCCCCGACCCGCTCACGCCGGCCGAGGTGATCGACGCCATCGAGGCCAGCCTCGAGCGGGGCGCGTTCCTCTGCGCGCCGGGCGCCGCCAGGGCCTCGATCAAGGCGCGGCGGTTCATCCCGAACGTCATCTGGAAGAACATGCACAAGATCGAGGGCTTCTGAGCCCATCGATGTTGGTACATCGCACCGTGTGGGGTTGCGATGTACCCACACAGGTCGCGTGCGGCCCGCCATCCACCGGCTGGCGGTCGCTGGACAGGCCCTTCATCCACAGGCTCCGTGCACCCCGGTGCACGAGGGCCGGGATCGGCGTGCGATGGCCACGCGTCTTCGCCTTCGCGAACGTCCCCGACTCGAGGGACCTGCAGGTCCGGGCGGCGGCGCTCGCAGCCGGCCCTCAGGCTGCCCTGTCGCACGTCACGGCGGCGGAGGTGCTCGAGCTACGCCACCTGCCTACGGGTCTCGCGGAGAGCCGCATCGACATCGCGGTGCCGCGCGGGCACAGCCCGACGGTCCGGGGTGTGATCGTGCACCACCCGATCCTGCTGCCCTACGACCACATCATCGAGGAGGAGGACCTGCGGTACACGAACGTCCCGCGGACGCTGCTCGACCTGGCGAACGTCGTCTGGGAGCGGTCCTACCGTCGCATCCTCGACGCCGCCCTGTCCGAGGAGCGCACCTCGTGCGACGAACTCAACGCGATGATCGCGTTCCTGGGCTCGTTCCCCGGCGTCCGCCTGGCGCGGAGGACGGTCGAGGCGTTCGATCCCCGGATGGTCGGCTCGCGCTCGGACCTCGAGCGCACCTTCTTCCGGGGGCTCCAGGCAGCCGGGGTGGACCTCCCCACCGCCAACGTCGAGATCCGGGACGCCGACGGCCGGCAACGGTTCCTCGACTTCGCCTACATCCCGGAGCGGCAGCCGATCGAGATCGACTCCGACCGCTACCACGCGTCGACCCTGGCACGAGCGGAGGACGGGGCGCGACAGAACGCGATCGCCCTCACCGGGGAGTGGCGCGCCCCGCTGCGCTTCGATGAACACGACGTCCGCGAGAGGATGCCCCGGGTGGCGGAAGAGGTGCGGCGGACCCTGACGCGGATCCGCGCATCGATGTAGCTACATCGCATCCTCGGAGGGTGCGTTGTACCTACATCGATGGGTCAGGAGAGGGGCTCGCAGATCTTGCAGGGCTGCATGCCGGGTTCGGCGTCGGGGTCGACCTCGCGGAGGTCGTCGCGGCCCACGACCACGGAGCAGTCGGGGAGGTGGAACATCGTCCCGGTGGGGGTGGCGACCAGCAACGCGGGCAGGCCCGCCGAGCTCCGGGCGACCGCATCGACGGCACGCCCCGGCGTCGCCGCGAGATCGGCGCGCAGCACGTCGATGAGTTCGCGCACCTTGTCGGCCTCGTCGCGCGACTGCTCCGCGAGCCGTGCCAGCCACGACCCGACGTAGAGCAACCCGCCCATGAGCATCAGGCCCATGCCGAGCAGCCCACCCGAGATCAGGTACGGGACCTGCTCGAACAAGAACGGGGTGTTCGCCGCCCCGAGCCAGCCGAGGATGATCGCCCCGAGCCCCGCCGGGAGCATGAGCAGCGCGAGGAACGCCAGGATGCGGTCGAGGGTCCAGTACCGGATGCGTCGATCGCGCTTGGCGATGCCCGCCATGCGCGCGAACGTCGCGAGCCGCCCCGACCGCTGCTCGTCGTCGGACGCCCCGCCGGTGGCGGGCTCGTCGATGGGTACGTCCGCGGTCGCCATCGTGGTCTCCTCAGCCATCCGCCGGCACTCGTAGGTCGGGCACGCGCTTCGGCGCCCCACGCTCACAGAACGGACTCGTCATCCCGCCCATCGCGCGGTCCGTGAGGTAGGGCAGCGCGTAGGCAGCCAGGGCGACGAGCGCGAGCCACAGCACGTACGTCGTCGACGGGATCCCCGAGCCCGCCGGGATCGCGGCGAGGACCTGTGGCTCGCCACCTCCCGTCGGAGGTGGCGCCACTTGCGGGGCGGGCTCAGCCGGCGCCGCGACGGGCGGCTGGAACACGCCGGTCTGCGGCGGCGGGGGGTTGGAGACGCCGGTGGCAGGCGGGACGGGGGCCGGTGGGTCCACGGGGGCCGCGGGTGGAGGCGGCAGCGGCGGCAGCTCGAAGGGTTCGGTCGCAGCGGCACGGACCGATCCGCGACCGAAGACGTAGTGGATCTCCGGTCCGAGCCCGAGGAAGCCCAGGAGTGCCACGTAGATGTCGGGGGGTAGGTTGGCGATGACGTCGTTGATCGGCACCGGCCCCGTGAGCGCCTCCTTCATCACGGTCGTGTCGACCACGATGATGAGTCCACCGGCTTCACGCGCGGCGTCAGCGCCGTTGACGGTCTCCTCGTGCGCGGTGAGGATGACCTCGATGCCGAGTGCTTCACGGATGTCCTGCTGTGCCGGGTTCTCGACCGGCGGGGGGCCGTCACCCGGCTCCTCGTCCTGCACCGGACGGGCCCCCTCCTCGTCGACGACGTAGCCCTGCCCGGCGATCGTCAGCCCGTTGACCTCCGTGTGTCCCGTCGTCGTGCCGGTCACCCCGTCGGACCGCGCCGTCATCTGAGTCCGCACCGAGTCGATCGTGATCACCCCGCCCATGAGCGCGACGTCCTCGGCGGCCGCGTCCATGCTCGTGACCGTGACCGCCTCGTCCTCGGGAACCGTCGAGAGCGACAGCGACGACACCGAGCCGTAGCCGGCGTTCTCGGGGTTCGGAGACTGCGAGGAAACCGCGGTCGCCAGCACGTCGAGCCCGAGCGCCTCGGCGTGCATCCCCGATCCCGTCCCGGGCGCCGCCTGATCGTCCTCGTGGGGCGGAGCCGGGTAGCTCGCGTTGGCGCGGACGAACCAGTCCTCTTCGCACGAGCAGATGGTCGAGAACCCGTCACCGAAGGCGGGTCCGGGCCACGTCGAGGACGCGGTCGCACGCGATGTCGGCCCGGTCTGCAGGGTCGTGCGGGTGTAGGAGGTGCTCGCCTCCATCTGCGGCTCGCCCGGGTCGGTCGGGATCGGGATGCTCTGCTCGAAGAACAGGATCGAGAACGGTGAGGCCTCGGCCTTGCTCGTGTAGCCGCCGAGTTCACCCGGATCGGTCCGGATCTCGACCTCCTGTGCGACCGCCCCGGGCAGCAGCGGCAGGGTCGCCCCGCCGACGACCACGGCGGACACGATGGATGCCCACGCCCGCGTCCGACGCCTCACGCCGCACCTCCCAGGTACGCCTCGGAGAGCTGGTCCTCGATGTCCTGCGGTTGACCGATCGCGGTCACGCGTCCGTGGACCATGACCACGCCGTACTCCGCGACGGCGAGGGCCGTCCGAGCGAACTGTTCGATCACCAGGACCGAGATCCCTTCCCGTGCGATCCGGCTGACGATCGCGTACAGCTCCTCGACGATCAAGGGTGCCAACCCCATCGACAGTTCGTCCAGTAGCAGCAGCTCCGGGTCGGTGGCGAGCGCCCGGGACATCGCGAGCATCTGCTGCTCACCACCCGACAGGGTGCCCGCGAGCTGCTCGCGGCGCTCGCCGAGGCGCGGGAAGTACTCGAAGGCCCGGTCGCGCAGGTCGCGTTCCGGCGCCGACGCCGAGTACGCGAACAGGCGGATGTTCTCGCTCACGCTGAGGTTGGGGAAGATGCCGCGCCCCTCGGGGATCGTGCAGGTGCCGGCGCGCGCCAGCGCATCCGGAGCCAGACCGTTCACATGGTGCCCGTTGATGTGCACGTGACCCTCGGTGGGCTCCATCTGGCCGGAGATGACCTTGAGCGTCGTGGTCTTGCCCGCACCGTTGGGTCCGAGCAGCGCGACGACGGTGCCCCGCGGGACGGTGAAGCTGACACCCCGCAGCACCTCGATGCGTCCGTAGGCAGCGTGCACGTCGCGCAGCTCGAGGATCGGCGTGGTCATACCTCCCCCCTGGAGGGGGGAGGGGCCGGCGTTGCCGGCCTGGGGGGTGAGGTTCGATCGGTAATTGCCTCCCCCCTGGAGGGGGGAGGTGCCGGCGTTGCCGGCCTGGGGGGTGAGGTTCGAACCGTCATACGCCCGCCTCCTCGACCGCGACCTCTGCCCCGAGGTAGGCCGCCTGGACCTCGTCGTTGGCCTGGATCTCCTCGGGTCGGCCAGAGGCGATGATGCGACCGAAGTCGAGCACGTCGATCCACTCGCACACGTCCATGACGAGCTCGACGTCGTGCTCGACCATCAGGATCGACTTGCCACGGCGTGCGAGCTCGCGGAGCAGGTCGCCGAACTCGGCGGTCTCCTCCTCGTCCTGTCCGGACGCGGGCTCATCGAGCAGCAGCAGCTCGGGATCGATCGCGAGCGCACGGCCGAGCTCGGTGCGCCGAGCCATCCCGGTGGGGATGGAGTCAGCGGGCTGGTGCCGGAAGTCCTCGAGCCCGATCAGGTCGATCAGCTCCTCGGCGACGAGGCGCGGTTGGGGTGCGTCGTTGTTCCACGAGCGGTGGATCTCGGCAGACACCAGCAGGTTCTCGTACACGGTCAGCGACCCGAACACCTCGAGGCGTTGGAAGGTCCGCCCGATGCCCCGCCGCGCCCGCGCCTGGACGGCGAACGACGTGACGTCCTCGCCCTTCCAGAACACCTGGCCGGACGTCGGTTCCTGCAGCCCGGAGATGATGTTGAAGGTGGTGGTCTTGCCCGCTCCGTTGGGACCGATGAGCGCCGCGATCCGTCCCGACTCGACGTCGATCGAGGCGTGATCGACCGCGATGACACCGCCGAAGCGCATGACGACGTCGCGGACCTCGAGGATGACGTCACCCAACCGGGGTCACCTCCCCGAGGACCAGCGTGTCGTCATCAGCCGGCTCGAGCGAGGCGGGGCGCGGCTCGTCGCCGTCCTCGTCGACGGTGCCGCCTTTGGCGGTCTTGAACAGCCACCCCGCGATGCCGTTGGGGTTGCGGCCGAGCAGGATCGCCGCGACACCGATCAGCAGAGCTGCGAGCCCCCCGACGGCCGGGAAGCGGTCCTGCAGTACCGGCAACCAACCGAGCGCCATACCACCGATCAGCGCTCCCGTGATGGAGGTGATGCCTCCGACGACCGCGAGCAGGAGGACCGGCAGGCTCTGGAACATCGTGAAGTCGGCCGCGCCCACGGACACCCGCATCCCCGAGAACATGGCGCCCGCGACCCCGGCCATCCCAGCGGAGATGGCGAAGACCGCGACCCGGGTTCCGGTGATGTTGAGCCCGAGGGTCCCGCACGCCGCGGGGCTATCGCGGGTCGCGAGCAGGAAACGGCCGTAGCGACCGCGCCGGATCCACAAGGTGAAGAACGCGAGCAGGACGAACGCGACGGCGACGGCGACGGTCATCGCCGCCTCGCTCGCCAGCGAGATGCCGAGCACGGTGGGCCGCTGGACCTCCGCGGCACCGCCCAGCGAGAACCCCAACTCCGAGGTCTCGAACACGAGCTTGTCCATCGCCACCGCGAACGCCAGTGTCGCGAGGCCGAGGTAGAGACCTCGGAGCCGGAGCGCCGGGATGGCGATGATCGCTCCGGTGATCGCGGCGACCAGTCCCGCAGCGAGCAACGTTCCCAGGTTGAGGTTGCCACCGAAGGTCCGGGCCACGACGAGAGCGCCGAAGCCGACGAAGGTCATCTGGCCCAGCGAGACATCGCCCCCGTAGCCCGTGAGCACCACCAGGGACAGCATGATCAGTGCCAGGGAGAGCGAGTTGCCGAGGTTGGCGGTGTTGGCGGCGCCGGCGAACTGCGTGATGACCACCACGGCCGTGATCAGCACGACGCCCCACGTGACCGCCCGCCGCCAGGTCGGCACCTTCACGAGCGTGGCGCCCTGAACCGTGCCGACCCGCAGCTTCTCCTGCGGCAGCAGGATCATGATGGCGAACAGGAAGACGGTCGGGAGCGCGGCACGGAACCCGCCGAGGACCCCCTCGAAACGCTCGACGAACGCCTGCGGCAACCCCTGCTGCTGGATCAGGAGCGAGTACTGGGTCAGCAGTCCCAGGATCAAGGCGCCGATGAACGTGCGCGGGAGGTTGACGAGCTTGCCGAGCATCGCCGCCGCGTACGCGTTGACCACCAGCAGCGTCAGCTGGAAGTAGTCGAGGCCGAGCTCGTTGATGAGCAGGATGCCGGCCAGCGCCGCCAGCGAGCTGCCCAGCGCCCAGGACAGCATCCCGAGCAGACCGGGCCGCGCGCCCTGGAGCGCGAGCAGCTCCCGGTTGTCGACGATCGCGCGCATCGCGACCCCGGTACGGGTGCGGTTGAGGAGCACGTAGAGCGCGATCGCCACCGCGAGCGCGATCACGAACGTCAACACCTCGTGCGCGGTGACGAACACACCGAACACCTCGAACGAGGTCGCCGAGAAGAACTCCTCCACGGACCGTCCGGTCGGCGGCCACCGGTTCTGGGCGAAACCGATGAGCATCACGAGCAGACCGACGGTCACCGTCAACGACACCGTGACCGAGGCGCCCGCAAGGTGGCGCATCATCACCCTCTCGATGATGGCGCCGAACAGCGGGGCGATGACCAGCACGACCAGGAGGAGCGCGACGACCGCGGGAAGTCCACGGTTGACGTCGAGCTCCCAGTACACGAAGGCCATCACCATGCCGACGGCGCCGTGGGCCATGTTGAACACGTTCGACGTCGCGTACGTGATGACCAGGCCGCTGGCGGCGATCGCGTACGCAGAGCCCACGACCAACCCGAAGATCGTGAAGCTGAGGAAGCTGTCGAAGCTCACTCGACCGGCACCTGTTGCACGTGGTTGTCGCAGCGCATGCCCTGACCCGCGGGCTCGACGCGGTGGAACGCCCCGTCGCGCGGGGCGATGATGATCACGCAGTCCGCCGGGATCTTCTCCCCGATGTTCTGCGGCGGGATGAGGCCGTTGCCCTCGAAGCCGTTGACCTGACCGAGCTTGTCGATCAGCGCGGTGCGCGACAGCTCCGGCATCGTCTTCAGGGTCTCGACGAACAGGCGCGCCGCCGACCAGGCGTAGATGCCCAGTCCGGTGGGACGCGCGCCCGGCTCGACCTGGTTGACCCACTGGGCGTAGAGCAACAGCTCGGGGTGGCGGTCCGCCTCCTCGAGGATCACGCTCGGGACCGCGATCTGGGTGTTCGTCGCCGCGAGCGACCCGCGGCGATCCTGGGTGAGGATGTCGGGGGTGTAGGCGTTGGACTGCAGGGCGTAGATGGACGGGGCGTAGTTCTGCTGCTGCATCGCGTCCGCGAGCCGCAGACCCTGCTGCCACGCGCCCTGGAAGGCGACGAAGTCGAGCGGGGGACCGCCGTCGGATGGGTTCTTCATGGTGAGGACGTGGGAGCCGTAGTTGGTCTCGGAGATGTCGATGCCCTGGATCTCGACGAAGTCGTAGCCGGCACCCGCCTCGGTGCCAGGTACGACCAGCTCGTTGACCTGGTACTCGGTCGTCTCGGCCCTGATGTAGTAGAAGCCGGCGCGCTTCACGTCCGCCTGGGTGGCCCAGTAGTTGTACTCCGCGAGCGGCTGCCAGCCGGGGCTCATCGCATCGGTCGAGAACGCGGTGGGGACCTGCTGCATGGTCTTGTTCGGCGCCGCGGTGCGCAGGTCGGGGTAGTTGCAGTCGCGCACGACCGGGGCGGCGCCCTGCTCGAACGCCGACATCGAGCCGACCGCGGCGAAGGTCTTGCTGCACGCGTCGGTGTAGGCCTGTCGGTTGCCGTTGGAGTCGAGCCGTGTGTCGTAGCGGGCGAGGTCGAGCTGGCGGCCACACACCCCGCCCTCGGTGCCGTTGATCATCGCGAAGTAGGCCAGGGTGGCGAGCTGTGCGTCCTTGAACAGCCCGGGGACCGCCCCGCCGATGTCGGACGCGTTCGCGACCTTGATCACGTCGTCGGTGATCGCGACCTGGGGCACGTCCGCCCCGACCGACGCGCCGCAGGCAGCCGCTCCACCGGTCGTGCCCTCGCCGGCGCTCCCGGTCGTGCTCGCGTCGCCCGTGGCCGTCCCGCCCGTCGTCTCCCCACCGGAGGTCGCGGTCTCCTGGGTGGTCGCGCCCGTCGTCCCGCCGGTCGTGCCTCCGGTCGCCGTACCGGTCGTTGCGGTCGAACCGGTCGTTCCGGTCGTTGCGGTCGTGGTGCCACCGGTGGTGGTGGCCGGCACCTCAGTCGCCCCGGTCGTGGGAGCGTCCGCCCCCGTGGTGTCGCCGCCCGTCGTGGCCCCGAGTGCGCCCTGCTCGATGACGAACTGCCGTTGCTCGTCGGTCAGACGCGCCCCGCAAGCCACGGTGACCATGCTCGCGAGCATGAGGAGCGCCAGCACTCGTACCCTGCTCACTCCGGCTCCTCCCATCGCCCGTGCCGTACAAGTTGGCGGCCGTGTCGCTCTGACGGCCGCCGTACAAGTGGGCGGCCGTGTCGCTCGAGGCCAACCGTAGGCCCTGCCGCGTCTACATGCCGCCCGCTTTCAGAAGCTCGATCGCCGCGAAGCTCTGCTTGGGATCGCGGGTCTCCCAGTACTTGCTCACGGCGGCCGCGAGGTCCTCCACGTCCCAGTGCCCGGACTCGGCGTCGAACCGCTGCTCGAGGCTCGGGGCGGCGACCAGACCCACGTAGCCGCCGTGCACGACGAACACCTGACCGCTCACCGCCTCGGCCGCTGGTGAGGACAGGAACGCGACGAGCGGTGCCACGTGCTCGGGCGCGATCGGGTCGTAGTCGCCCTCGGCCTGCGCCCCGAAAACCTCGGCGGTCATGCGGGTCCGCGCGCGGGGGCAGATGGCGTTGGCACGCACGCCGTACTTCCCGCACGAGTTCGCGATCGACATCGTCAGCCCGACGATCCCCGACTTCGCGGCGGAGTAGTTGGGCTGGCCCGGTGAGCCGATCAGGAACGCCTCGGAGGAGGTGTTGACGATGCGCGCGTAGACCGGCCCATCCGACTCCTTGGAGCGGTCTCGCCAGTACGACGTCGCCGCTCGGCAGGTCGCGAAGTGGCCTCGGAGGTGGACCCGGATCACCGCGTCCCACTCCTCGTCGGACATCGAGAAGAGCATGCGGTCGCGGATGATCCCGGCGTTGTTGACGAGGATGTCGAGGCCATCGAACGTCTCGATCGCGGTGCGGACGAGCCCGTCGGCATCGTCCGTGTCGGCGACGTCGCCGTGGTGCGCGACCGCCTCGCCGCCCAGATCAGCGATCTCAGCCACGACCTCGTCAGCGAGACGGGCTCCCTCAGCACTGTCCCGCCCGCCCGGTCGCTCCGCGACCTCCCGGCGATCCCCCGCCGGGCTCGCCCCGACGTCGTTGACGACGACGCGCGCACCCTGCTTCGCCAGCTCCAGTGCCTCGACGCGGCCGAGGCCGCGCCCCGCCCCCGTGACGATCGCGACCTTGCCGTCCAGCCTCGTTGCCTCGCTCAAGCGCGTGCTCCTCGTGTCCGGTGCGTGTCAAGCGGGCTCGGCCGCGAGCGTCCGGCCCAGGCTCAGCAGCTGGTCGGTGCCGCTGCCGAGCGTGAACTCGATGCGCTTGGCCCAGCCGAAGTAGCGGTGCAGGCCGTAGCTGTGGTCCACGCCGACGCCACCGTGGACGTGGTGGACCCCGTACAGCACGCGGTGACCGGCCTCTGCGGCCCACCACTTCGCGATGGTGACCTCGTCGGTCGCAGCGAGCCCCTCGGCCAGCCGCCACGCCGCCTGCAGGGCGGTCAGACGCACCGCCTCCGCGTCTATGTAGGCGTCGGCGACGCGGTGACCGACCGCCTGGAACGTCGCGACGGGGCGCCCGAACTGCTCCCGTTCGGAGGTGTAGGCGGCGGCACGCTCGACGGCGCGCGTGCACACGCCCGACTGCAGCGATGCGAGCCCGGCGAGGGCCCGTTCACGGAGCCACGCCGGGGCGCCGTCGCCGGGGATCCCGAGCGCCTCCGCGGGAGCATCGGCCAGCTCGACCGTGCCAGCCGGCCAGCCGCCGGTGAGCGATCCGGCGGTGATGCTCAGGCCCTCGCTGTCGGCGTCGAGGAGGTGGAGGCCCTCGTCACCGTCGCTGGTCACCCCAGCGACGACGAGGTGATCGACGAGCGGGGCGAGCGGCACGACGCTGCGGCTTCCGTTGAGCCTCCAGTGGTCGCCATCGGGTGTCGCCACCACGTCGGGGTCGTGGGTCGTCCCGAGCGCCCCGCTCAAGGTGACCTCGCCCGCGACGACGCCGGGCAGGAGACGTGCACGCTGCTGCTCGGTCCCGAACGCTGCGATCGGCAACGCCCCGAGCACCAGCGTCTCCCATGCCGGCACCTGAGCCACGTGTGCCCCGACCTGCTCGAGCAGCAGGTGCAGCTCGAGGAAGGTCAGGCCGCCGCCACCGTGCTCCTCGGGGAGCGCGATGCCGAGCAGGCCCGCGTCGGCGAGCTCACGCCAGGTCGAGCGGTCGAACCACTCCCCCGCGGCGTCGAGCGTGTCGAGCGAGGCGTTGGTGACCTGGCCTCCGAGGATCCGCGCCCCGAGGTCGCGGACGGTCTCCTGGGCTTCGTCGAGGCGGAAGTCCACGCGGCTACCTCGTCCCACGCGGCATGTCGAGACCGAGCCAGGCGATGATGTCGCGCTGGATCTCGTTGACGCCGCCGCCGAACGTCAGGATGACGGCGCGGCGGATCATCTCCTCGAGGTCCCCGTCGAGCACCGCTCCGGCAGCGTCGGGTTGCAGGACGGAGGCGTCGCCGACCACCTCCATGAGCAGGCGCCACGCCTCGATGAAGAACTCGGTGCCGAACACCTTCATCGCGGAGGCATCGGCCGGATCGATGCGTCCTTCCGACGCTTCCCACGCGACCTTCCAGTTGAGCAGGCGCAGGTACTCCAGCTTCGCGCGGACCCGGGCGAGGTTGACCTGGACCCACTCCTGGTCGATCACGCGACGGCCGTCGGGGAGCTTGCTCTGCTGCGCCCAGGCACGGACGGCGTCGAGGCGTCGCTCGACCACGCCGGAAGGCGCCAGGGCGATGCGTTCGTGGTTGAGCTGGCTCGTGATCAAGCGCCAGCCCTCGTTGACCTCCCCGACGAGGTTGGCCACCGGGACGCGGACGTCCTCGTAGTAGGTGGCGGAGGTGAGGCCACCGCCCATGGTCGACACCTTGGTCCAGCTGAACCCGGGGCTGTCGGTGGGGACGATGATGATCGAGATGCCCTCGTGCTTCTTCGCGCCGGGCGTTGGGTGGGCGCCGGGAGCGGTTGTCGGGTCGGTACGGCACGCGAGCCAGACGTGGTCCGCGACGTGGATCAGGCTGGTCCACATCTTCTGGCCGTCTATCACCCACGTGTCGCCATCGAGGACTGCGCGAGTCGTCAGGCTGGCGAGGTCCGTGCCGGACGAAGCCTCGGAGTAGCCGATCGCGAACAGCGTCTCGCCCGCCGCGATCCCGGGGAGGTAGCGGGCCTTCTGCTCGTCGGTGCCATGGGCCATGATCGTCGGACCGACGGTGTTGGTGGCCAGGAAGGGGATCGGGGCGCCGATGCGCTGGGTCTCGTCGAAGAAGACGAACGCCTCGACCGGTGACAGATCGCGCCCACCCCACTCGGACGGCCACGTCGGGCACAGCCACCCGTCGGCGCCGAACCGTCGGATCAGCTGGCGGTAGGCGCTGTCGTCTCCGAGACGTGCGTCGATGCCGACACCGTGCACCTCGCGGTGGACCTGGGCGCGGACGTCGGCCGTCAGGACGGACTCGAAGTACGAGCGGACCTCGTGTCGGAACGCCTGCTGCTCCGGCGTCAGCCCGATGTGCATCGCTCTCCCCGAGCGCCGACGTGGATGCAGGACCAGGCAAGGTATAACACGTTCTAGTTTCGTGTCCACAGCGGTCGGAGTCGTTCCCGTGACGGTCCCCCAGGAGATCCTCGACATCTACTTCGCCCCGGACAGCGATGCGTCGCCCGCTCGGGTGGCCCGCCACCGGGTCACAGCTCTGCTCCGAGCGATCTCGAACCAGCTGCTCGCGGTCGATACCGAGGCGGCCGACCTCGGCGACACGATCGCGGCATTGGAGACCGCCCAGGCGCACCTCGTGACCGAGCCGGTCCGCGCGGAGTCGCCGGCGCGAGCACCCAACGGCGACGGTCGGCTGGTCGAGCGCTCGCCGGTCAGCGGTCAGGGCAACCCCGTCGCCCCGCCGCTGATGCTGTCGTTCGACGGTGCACGCGCCGTCGGCACCGCCGTGTTCGACGAGCGCTACGAGGGACCTCCCGGCCACGTCCACGGCGGCGTCGTCGCGGCTGCGCTCGACGAGATCCTCGGCGTGGGCCAGATCGGCTCGGGCCAGGTCGGTCCCACCGGTGAGCTCACCATCCGCTTCCACCGCCCCACGCCGTTGCACCTGCCCATCCGGTTCGAGTCGTGGGTGGAGGAGCGAGCGGGGCGCAAGGTCCGGGTCCGCGCGGAGGTCCGCTGCGACGACGATCTCCTCGCGGAGGCCACCGGCCTCTTCATCTCCGCCGAGCCCCGCTGACCCGTCCCACCCGAGGTTGAACCCCTGAACCGAAGGTTGAACCCCTGAACCGGTCGATCGGGTTCACTGGTTCGACCTTCTGGGTGCTCAGGCGTGCTCGGCGGCCTCCAGGAACTCGGACATGGCCTTCTCCCAGGCCGTGATGAGGGGCCACACGTCGGGGACGGTGTCGCGGCAAGCGACCAGCCCGATGAACATCGTGTCGAGGTAGCTCACCAGCGTGATGTTGAGGCCCTGGCCGTGCACGAGCGGGCCGAGCGGGTACATGGACTGCATCTGCGACCCGGCGACGTACAGCGGGATCGGCGGCCCCGGCACGTTGCTGATCGTGACGTTCGCCAGAGGAGGGTGACGCTTCTGCAGGCCGAGCTGGCTGTAGAAGCGGAACGCCTGGACCGCGATCGCCGGGGTCGCGTGCTGGGTCCAGTCCCGCATGATGTCGGCGCTCAGCGCCCCGAGTCTCTCCTTGGCCTTGCCGGTGACGCGCTGGATGGCGCGGAGCTGGTCGACCGGGTCGTCCTCGATGTCCCCGAGTGGCACGGTCATGCCGGCGACCTGGTTGCCGGCAGACTCCTCGCCCTCGACGCGGATCGAGATCGGACACGCGGCGACCAGCGACTTATCGGGATCGTCGCCGTGCTCACGGAGGAACGCGCGGAGTGCGCGTCCGCTGATCGCCAGCACCACGTCGTTCAGCTTGACGTCGAACGCCGCCTTGATCGTCTTCAGCTCGTCGAGGCTGACCTTGCCGAAAGCGACCTGCCGGTGGGGACCGACCGGCTCGTTCAGCAGCGTGTGCGGCCCCAGGGTGGCGATGCCGCCGTCGTCCTCCTTCGAGGTGACCCGGTCCTTCAGCAGACCCGCCACCGTCCCGGCGGTTCCTGCCACGGTCCGGAGCAGCTTGGGTGGGTTGACGACGTTGGAGACCACCGCCTTGCCGAGCAGCCTCACGTCGGAGGGCACGTCCTCGGGTACCCAGGCGCTCTCGGGCGGATCGACCTGACGCGGCTCGGGGTCGAGGTCGAAGAGGTGGATCATCATCTCGCTGCCACCGACACCGTCGATGATGACGTGGTGGGCCTTGCCGACCATCGCCCAGCGTCCGTCCTCGATGCCTTCCACGACGTGGATCTCCCAGAAGGGGTGGTGGCGGTCCATGGGCCGCGAGTGCAGCTGGCCGACGTACTCGGCCAGCTCGCGCGCCCCGCCCGGTGCCGGCAACGCGGCCCGCCGCACGTGGAAGTCGAGGTCGAAGTTCGGGTCCTCGATGAACATCGGATGGTCCAGGTCGAGGGGGACCTCGACGAGTCGCTGGCGGAACGGTGGGAACAGGTGGAGGCGGCTCGAGATCAGGTCGCGCACGCGCTGGTGGATCTCCCGGGGGTGCTGTAGGCCACCGGGGATGGTGGACGGGTCGAAGACACCTGCGAACGTGACGTGCTGGTGGACGTTCGCCGTCTCCATGTAGAGGAAGATCGCGTCCTTGCCGTCGACCCGTCTCATCGCCGTCCCCTCGGCTCGGCGTCCCGCGTGGCTCCCACGCGCGCATCGTTGTCGCGTTCGGGTTGTGCTACCGCTTCGCTACTTGAGCACTCGGGTTGTGCTACCCCTTCGCTACTTGAGCCCTCGGCCTGCTCGTCGTCGCTGGCCTCGGCATCGCGGACGTTACGCCACCGCGTCCGCACCTGCTCCAGGAAACGCACGCACCCGTCGATGACCGCGATCGACCGGATCGACGGGAACACATCGAAGGCGTGCTGGGTGCCGGGCAGCTCGAGGTACAGCACCGGGTTGGCGCTCACCTCGCGGAGTTGACGCACGAACTCGCGCGCGGTCGAGGTCGGGGCGAGCGAGTCCTTCGATCCGTGGACGACGAGGAACGGGGGCGCGTCGGGGTTGATCTGGTCGATCGGCGAGGCGAGCTCGAACAGGTCGGGGCGCTCGTCGACGAACGCCTTGAGGAGGTACTCCTGCACGAAGCGCATCCAGTCGTCGAAGCCGAAACCGGCGTCGCGGTCGAGGAGGTCGTAGATGCCGTAGAAGGGCAGGCAGGCTCCGACCGAGGTGTCGGCGTGCTCGAAGCCGGGCTGCAGCTCGGGACGGCCCGGGGTCAACGCGGCGAGCGCGGCCAAGTGACCACCGGCCGAGTTGCCGGCGATGACCAGCTTGCTCGGATCGATCCCGAGCTCGTCGGCGTGCTCGCGGACCCAGGCGATGCCGTGCTTCACGTCGATCAGGTGATCGGGGAAGGTGGCGGCTGGCGAGAGTCGGTAGTCGATCGACACGCACACCCACCCCAGCGCGGCGAGCTCGAACATCAAGGGCAGGCCCTGCCGCTCACGGAACCCGATCACCCACCCGCCGCCGTGGACGTAGACGAGTACCGGGGCGGTCGGCTCGGGATCCTTCGGCCGGTGGATGTCGAGGCGCAGCTCCTTCCCGCCGACGCGGGCCCAGGGACGATGCCACTGCGAGGTCACGGCGGGGTGGCGCGCGATCGGGGCGATCAGCCACCGCAGCCGCAGGCGCCTCGCGGCACGGTCGCGCTGGCGCGGGGGAGGCTCCTCGGGCAAGCCCTCGCGCAGCACCTCCTCGACGAGGGACCGGGCACGGAGGACGTTGCGCAGGATGTAGGCGTTGCCGACCCACTGCAGCAGCGTCAAGCCGAGCGCGACCCATCCTGGCCAGTGCTCCAGCGCCCCGTTGGCGATGAACAGACCCGCGGCCACGGCCTGCCAGACGTAGTGGTGCACGACCAGTTCGTTGGTGAGCCACCCGGCGAAGAAGCTCGGGATGCCCCATGGCAGGCGCGAGGGCCACAGCGCCGACTTGGTGAACCACGCCCCGATGAGCGCACCCACCAGGTACAGCCACGAGACGGTCACCGGCTCAGCCGTCCCGTTGCTGAGAGCCTGCCCACTGGTCCATCAGGTCGAACAGCGGCATCCGCTCCTGCCCGAGCTCATCGAAGCGCGCCGCGATCTCGTCGGGCGACCAGCGGGCGCCCGTGCTGATCTCGCGCACCTCCTGGGGCTGGTTCCAGACCGCGAGGCGGGCTCCGACCGCGGTGTAGACCTGACCGGTCACATCCTTCGCCGCGTCGGACAGCAGGTAGACGACCATGGGGGCAACGTCCTCGGCCTCCCCCATCTCGATCGACATGGGGACGTTGTCGCTCATCCTCGTCTTGGCGACCGGGGCGATGGCGTTGGCGCGGACGCCGTACTTGCGCATGCCGGCCGCCGCCGACCGCACGAGGCTGACGATGCCGCCCTTGGCCGCGGAGTAGTTGGCCTGCGCGATCGAGCCCTGGAACGCCCCGCTGGTGAACCCGACGAGGCTGCCGCTGCGCTGCTCACGCATCGCCTCGGTCGCCGCGCGGAACACGGTGAAGTGTCCCTTGAGGTGCACATCGATCACCGCGTCCCACTCATCCTCGCTCATGTTGAACAGCATGCGCTCACGCAGGATCCCGGCGGGGCACACGACCCCATCGATGGTCCCCCACTCCTCCATCGCGGTGTTCACGATCCGCGCCCCGTCGGCCATCGAGGTCACATCGGCGCTGAGCGCGATGGCGGTCCCGCCGGCCGCCTCGATCTCCTTCGCGACCTGCTCGGCGATCTCGGACTTGGGGTCGGAGCCGTCCATCTCGACACCGATGTCGGCGACGACCACGTTGGCGCCCTCGGCGGCGCACGCGAGCGCGACCGCGCGACCGATACCGCGCCCCGCACCGGTCACCGCGACGCTCTTGCCCTCGAGGAACCCGGCCAACTCGCGACCTCCGGAGGTGGGTGTGAGGCGCCGAGGCTACCGGTTCCTGACGGGGCGTCAGGAACCGCGGGGCGCTCCGACGAACGTCCCTTGCGCTCCACCCTCACGCAACTTGAATGGTTGGGGGCATCCAGATGCACCCGAGTAGTCAAGTTCCGTCGGGAGGAGCCACCGTGAAGGTCACCAAGTACCCACAGTCGACACTGGTCCTCGAGAAGCCGGACGCGGGGCGGGTGTTGATCGACCCGGGGACGCTCGCGTTCGCCGACTTCGACCTCGACGACTTCGGTCACATCGACGCGGTGCTCTACACGCACCGCCACGCCGACCACCTCGATGAGTCCAGGCTCGACGGCATCGAGGAGCGCGGCATCGCCATGTACGGCAACGCCGACGTGTGCAAGATCCTCGGGGCGGAACGCTCGACCGAGGTCGTCAACCGCCAGAGCTTCGACGTGGCGGGGTTCGAGGTCGAGGCTCGCGACCTGCCCCACGTCGAGATGGTCGACGGCTCGCCGGGCCCACCGAACACGGGCTACGTCATCGACGGACGCTTCTTCCACCCCGGCGACGGGCGCGAGCTGCCAGGGTTGTCGGTCGAGGTGCTCGCGGCGCCGATCGCGGGACCGAGCATCAGCTTCCGTGACGCCTACCGGTTCGTCGAGATGCTCGGGGCGGAGACGGTCATCCCGATCCACTACGACTACTTCATCGCCAACCCCGACCAGTTCGGCGAGTACTGCGGCATCGCCAAGGTCGTCGTGCTCGGGGCGGGGGAATCCGCGGACGTGTAGATCGTCGGGCTTACTCCGCCGCGGTGGCGACCAGCGCATCGGCGAACGTGGTGCCTGTCGGGACCGCGCCGCCGTTGGTCGACGCGAGGTTGCAGAGGTAGCGCTCGGTGTTCGCGAACGCGCCCGTCTGGAAGCGGTCGAGGTTCTGGTACCACGACCCGATCAGCTGCTCGTCGGTGGGTGGGATGCCCTCGCGGTCGAACGCGATGATGTCGATGCCGCGGGCGTAGTCGACGTTGTAGACGATGTCGAGCGTCCGCCCGACTCCCGGTACCTCGACCTGGCCGACGAAGTGGGCAGCCCCCGCCTCGGTGACGACCGGCTGGAACCAACCCACCTCCGTCATCTCGCCGTTGGAGCTGTCCACCTGCACGAAGCGCGTGCCGTGCTCGTACCACGACGCGGCGATCAGGTCGTCCTGGACCGTGAACCAGTGACCGGAGCAGCCGAGACCCGCGTTGACCACGGGGCGGCCGTCGGTCACGAGCAAGCCGTTGGCGGGCTTGAGCTGCTCCACGAGCGCCATCTCGCGGCCCTTGTCCCAGTCGCGCATGTCCCAGGTGGAAAGACCGCCGGCGTTGTCGCAGAACGGGTTGACGGTGGTCTCGGCGTTGCCGATGAACAGCTCGCCGGCACGCAGCGCCGAGGTGCCCTCGAATGAGCCCTCCTGGTAGGAGTCCTCGGGGTGCTCGTCCCACTGCTCTCGCGGAGCGCGTGGCACGAAGCCGAGCGCGTCGGGGCGCACGTTGTTGTGCTGGTAGCGGTCGTTGGCGGGTGGCTGGCCCCTGGTGACGACCGTCGGGTTCGCGGGATCGTCGCTGGGATCGACCACGAAGCGCGTACCCGAGTCGCTGATCATGATCCCGGCCTCATCGCGGTTCCACGCGTGTCCGCCGGTCACGCCCGCCCCGACCCGCGTGATCGTGGTGTCGTCCGGACCCTTGCCCTCGACGTGGAGGATGTCGTTGCTCGAGCCGTAGATCCACTCGCAGGCGTCATCGGCACAGGTGGAGGTGTGGTTGCGCTCGTGGATGTAGGCACTGATCTGCGGCCGCAGCACCCGTCCCGGCACGACCTCCTCGATGTCGATCACGTAGACGCCGCCGAGCGTGCCGGCGCGCCCGCCGGTCGGCGAGACCCCAACGGTGTCGATCGAGATGATGGCGCGAGAACCGTCGGCGGAGACGTCGACGTCCTCGTTCTGGAAGTGCCCGAGCGGGAGGTGTCCCATCAGGACCGGCGCGGTGGGCACCGAGACGTCGTAGATCGACAGGCCCTTGACGCCGGTCATGTAGAAGCGCGGCTGGCCCTCGACCTCGACGTACTTGCCGCCCACACCCGGCGACTCGGTGAAGAGCGTCCCGAGGTAGTAGACGTTGGGCGAGTTCGCGTACGCCCCGTCGAACCCGAGCGTCCCCACGCCCGTGATGTTGCCGTCGCCGAGCTGTCCGGTCGGGGATACCGCGGTGGTGAAGCCGGTGGCGGCCAGCGCCAGGGCGGCGAGGGCGGCGAGGATGGGACGGCGCATCGGGGTCACTCCTGGAGCATTCGGGCGGGGGATCGCCTCGCCTCACCGCCTACTTCGACGTGTGCGCCCCGTGTCCCTCCTCCTCCTCCTCGCAGCAGCGATGTGTAGTTGACGCGGGATGGCGTGTCATCCGCGCATCGATCCGTGAGAGGCGCCTGATCCCTGACGTGCGACCGCGGGGACGTAGGTGCCGACCGGTTCGCGTGTCCACCACGCCCCGCTCTCCCTCCGCTCGGCCGGGGAGCTGAACCGGTAGCGGTAGCGGATCGCCCGCACCGCGCGGGGCGGCTCGCCGTCGAAGGGGTCATCCCGGAGCAGCGCGAGGATCCTGGGGTTAGCGGCCAGCAACGCCTCGATCATCGGGACGAACCAGCGGTCGCGGAACCCCGGCGAGGGCGACATCGCCGCGAACCACATCAGCCAGTCGAGTCGGAGGTGGTACGGGGCGACCTGCGGCGGTCTGCGGCGAACGTCGGTGGGCTTGCCCTTGAACTCGTACTCGCGCCACTCCGCGGACGTGTCGGCCGGGTCGTCGAGCGTGCCCTCCACCACGATCTCGTAGCGGGTCTTGGTGATGGAGCCGAACGCCCCGTACGTGTTCACCAGCCGCAGGGCGTCGAAGCTGCGGTTCATCGCCTGACCCGGTGACAGCAGGTTGCGCACGACCGGCACCGAGCGGACCGCCACCAGCGCGGTGAGCGCGATGGCGAGCCCGCCGAACCACACCGGCGGGTCGGCCAGGTCCGCCGGGGCTGACGCCGGCAGCAGCGCGTCGAGGAACCCACCGCTCAGGGCGGTGAACCCCAGCACGAGCGTCAGGGCGTTCAACCAGGCGAAGTTGCCCGACACCATCAGGTAGGCCTGCGTCACCACGATCACCGCGCCGCCGACGCTCGCGACCGGCTGCGGGGTGAAGAGCAGGAAGGGGATCGCGAGCTGGGTGACGTGGTTCGCGCCGACCTCGATCCGGTGCGCCCACCGTGGCAGGTGGTGGAAGTACCAGCTCAGCGGGTTGGGCATCGGCTGGGTCTCGTGGTGGTACTCCAGGCACGTCAGGTCGCGCCAGCAGGGGTCGCCCCGCAGCTTGATGAGTCCCGCCCCGAACTCGACCCGGAACAGCAGCCAGCGCAGCAACCAGATCACCAGCAGAGGCGGGGCGACGTCGGCCGGCCCGAGGAAGATGGCGAGGAAGCCCGCCTCGACCAGCAGCGACTCCCACCCGAACGCGTACCACACCTGGCCGATGTTGAGCAGCGACAGGTACAGCGCCCACAGGACGATCCACGTCCCCATCGAGACCACGATCGGTCCCGACTCGGTGAGGCCCAGGACCGCGGCGGCTGACAGACCGATCCCGAGCCAGCCCGCCACCAGCACGCCCCCGTCGGAGTAGCGCCAGTGGAACAGGCTGGGGCTCTGACGGAAGGCCACCCGTTCCACGAAGCGACGGGCGGGTGTCAGCCCGTCGTCTCCGAGCAGCCCGCGCCACTGGTGGACGACCGCCACGAAAGCGAGGAGGTAGATCGCCGCCAGGGCACGCTGGAACAGCCAGCGCGCGAGCCAGTACTCCTCGGCGCCGAGCCAGTCCACGCATGCCCCCTTCCCTCACTCTCGTGCTACCGCTCCGCTGCTTGAGCACTCCTCGTGCTACCGCTTCGCTACTTGAGCACTCCTCCTCGTGCTACCTCTCCGGACGAACGTACCCACGACCGCGGGACCGCCCTCCGTCCGGTCGGGCAAGGGGCGAGCGAGCGCCGCCTCGGGCACGCACCTTGGAACCGCCAGCTACGAGGAGGATCAACCTTGGGTCAGAAGGACCACGGACCATCGGTCAAGGACGACGAGCAGTACGAGTCCCTGCGCGAGGAGGGCATGTCGAAGGAGAAGGCCGCCCGCATCGCCAACGCCGACCGTTCGAAGGCCGGCAAGCGCGGTGGCTCCTCGAGCAAGTACGAGGACTGGAACAAGGACGAGCTGTACGAGAAGGCCAAGGACGTCGGCATCGAGGGCCGCTCCGACATGAGTAAGAAGGAGCTCATCAACGCCCTCCGCAACCACTGACACTGCCCTCACTACGCTCGTTCACGCCCGACCCGGTCGGCGCGTGACCGAGCGTGAGGTGTCCCACTGGGGAGTACCGAGGAGCGGATCCGTCGTGGCGTCCGGATCGACGGCACCGTGCAGGGGGTCGGGTTCCGTCCGTACGTGTACGCGCTGGCGACCGAGCTCGGCCTGACCGGTCACGTCGGCAACGACGCGGCCGGGGTCTTCATCGAGATCGAGGGGCGCGAACCAGCGATCGAACGGTTCCTCACGAGGCTCCCCGTCGAACTGCCACCGCTCGCTCGGATCGAGCGCTTCGACGTCGAACCACTCACGCCGGTCGGCACGCACACCTTCACGATCGTCGCCAGCGACGCCGGCGGGGTGCGGACGGCACAGATCTCGCCCGACGTCGCCACGTGCGACGACTGCCTCGCTGAGGTGACCGACCGCCGTGATCGTCGCCACCGGTACCCGTTCACGAACTGCACGAACTGCGGGCCGCGGCTGACCATCGTCACGGGCGTGCCCTACGACCGTCCCAACACGACGATGGCGCGGTTCGACATGTGTGAGGCCTGCGCCGCCGAGTACGCCGACCCTCGCGACCGTCGCTTCCACGCCCAGCCG
Organism: Actinomycetota bacterium; assembly: GCA_019347575.1. Lineage (NCBI taxonomy): Bacteria > Bacillati > Actinomycetota > Actinomycetota bacterium. Next base: position 54,171 of record JAHWKY010000019.1, read on the forward strand.
GTGTGCTGTCCCGCCTGTGGGCCGTCGCTGCGTCTCGTCGCGTCATCGGGCGAGGTGCTCCGAGGCGACCCCATCGAGCAGACGGCACGGCTGCTCCTGGACGGCCGGGTCGTCGCGGTGAAGGGTGTCGGTGGGTACCACCTCGCGGTGGACGCGACATCGGAGGAGGCGACCGCGGCGCTGCGGCGGCGCAAGCACCGCGAGGAGAAGCCCTTCGCCCTGATGGTCGCCGACCTGGCGACGGCACGCGAGCTCTGCGAGGTCGGGGAGACCGAAGCGGAGCTGCTGACCGGCCGCGAGCGCCCCATCCTGCTGCTGCCGCGACGCCAGGACGCCGCGATCGCCTCGTCCGTCGCCCCACGGAACCGCTCGCTCGGGCTGATGCTGCCCTACACCCCCCTGCACCACCTGCTGTTGGTTGCGGTCGACCGCCCCCTCGTGCTGACGAGCGGGAACGTGTCCGACGAGCCCATCGCCTTCCGCGACGACGACGCCTTCGAGCGCCTCGGACCCATCGCCGACGCCTTCCTCACCCACGAGCGCCCCATCCACACCCGCGTCGACGACTCGGTCGTTCGGGTGATCGGCGATCGCGTCACCCCGCTCAGGCGATCGCGTGGTTACGCCCCACGCCCGGTCGAGGTCGCGTGGCCGTTCCCGCGTCACGTCCTCGCGGTCGGCGCCGAGTTGAAGAACACCTTCGCGCTCGCGAAGGACCAGCACGTGTTCGTCTCGCACCACATCGGCGATCTCGAGAACCACGAGACGCTGCGAGCCTTCACCGACGGGATCGCCCACTTCGCGCGCCTGTTCGACATCTCCCCGGAGGTCGTCGCCCACGACCTGCACCCCGAGTACCTGTCGACGAAGTACGCGTCCGAACTCGACGACGTCGAACTCGTGGGCGTGCAGCACCACCACGCCCACATCGTCTCGTGTCTCGCGGACAACGCCGTCGACGGGCCGGTCATCGGGTTCGCGTTCGACGGCACCGGTTACGGCGACGACGGGACCATCTGGGGGGGCGAGGTGCTGGTCGCCGACCGCGCCGAACACGACCGCGTCGGCCACCTCTCGACCGTCCCGCTCGCGGGCGGAGCCGCCGCCATCCGTGAACCGTGGCGCATGGCCGCCACCCACCTCGACGCCGCTGGTCTCGCGTCAGAGGCTCTGGAGGTCCGCCGACGCAACGCCGAGCGCTGGGACGACGTCGTCGCGGTCGGCCGCTCCGGCATCAACTCCCCACCCACCTCGAGCGTGGGGCGGCTGTTCGACGCGGTCGCCGCCCTCGTCGGCATCCGCGACGCCGTTACCTACGAGGGCCAGGCCGCCATCGAGCTGGAGCAGGCCGCCGATGTCACGGTGGACGCCGCCTACCCAGCGACGCTGGACACGAGCGGGGCGCCGTTCACCATCGCCGCGAGCGACCTGATCCGGGCCGTCGTCGACGACCTCCGGGATGGTGTGCCGGCGCCGACCATCGCCGCGAGGTTCCACGCCGGGCTGATCGGCGTCGTGGTCGAGGCGGCGGAGCACGTCCGGGGGGTGACGGGACTAACGACGGTGGCGCTGTCCGGAGGGGTCTTCCAGAACGTGCGCTTGGTCGAGGGCGTGCTCGCGGCGCTGACGCAGGCGGGCTTCGAGGTCCTCACCCACCGGCGGGTGCCACCCAACGACGGTGGCATCAGCCTCGGTCAGGCCGTCATCGCCGCAGCCGTGAGCTCACGCAGCACGTGGTAGAGCGTCGTCTGGACCTCCTGGATGCGGTGCACCGACGCGGACGGCACGACGAAGAGGTGGTCGATGGCGTCGCTGCTCGCCATCGTCCCGCCATCCCCACCCGCGAACCCCACCGTCACCATCCCGATCTCTCGGGCAGCCTCGAACGCGCGGATGAGGTTGGGCGAGTTGCCGCTCGTCGACAGCGCGACGAACGCATCACCGGGGCGGCCGAAGGCGCGCACCTGGCGGGAGAACACGACCTCGAAGTCGACGTCGTTCGACAGGGCGGTGATGACCGCGACATCGTTGGTCAGGCACAGCGCCGGCACCGGCGACCAGCCGTGAGGCGGGTCGAGGTGGACGCGAGCAACCTCCTGCGCGTCGCTGCTGCTCCCGCCGTTCCCGCAACTGAGCAGCCTCCCACCCCTCCGGAAGGACTCCCCCAGCGCCGCGGCCGCCCGTGCGAGCTCGTCGGCGTAGGCCTCGCCGGTCCGGGTGCGGAGCTGCACGACCTCGGCGACCTTGTCGCGGCTGGACGCAGCCACCTCCTCGAGCACGGCCTCGATGTCCGAGCCGCCCTCGTACAGGAACGGGTAGAGCTCGCCTAGGCCGTCGGGACCCGTCTCGGCCGCGGATGCGTCGCCGGTCACGACGTCCGGCTGCTCGAGGAAGACGTGGACCAGCTCCCACAGCACGTGGTAGGTCGTGACGTGAGCCTCCTTCACCACCAACGGATCGTCGGACGCCGCCAGCAGGACGTGGTCGACGGCTCCGCTGTCGGCGATGGCACCACCGTCACCTCCGACGAGCGCGATCGTCAGCAGCCCGGCCTCGTGCGCGGCCTCGAGACCACGCAGCACGTTGCGACAGTCGCCGTCGTGGGACAGCCCGAGTGCGATGTCGGTGGGCCGGCCCACGACGCGGAGCGTGTGCGCGTAGACCTCGTCGAAGCCGTGTCGCGACGCGACGCTCGTGAAGCTCGCCGCGTCGGCGTTGAGCGAGATGGCTGGCAGCGCGCGCTTGCCGACGATGACGGGGTGGACGAACTCCACCGACACGTGCTGCGCGTCGGTCGTCGGGCCGCCGTTGCCGAAGGCGATCAGGGTCCCGCCCTCGAGGAAGCGACCCGCCATCGCGTGGCACGCGATCGCCAGTGGCTCGGCGGAGTTCGCCAGCACCGCGACCGGCTCGACACGACGACCGAACGCCGCGCTCGCCGTCTCCAGCAGCTGCGTCGGTCCGGTCGCCATCTTCTCCTCCCAGCGGGGGTTACGGCCCCCTGAGCGAGGCTGCGTGGAGGATGTGTCTCACAGGTGAGCCAGATGCTCCACGGAGCGGGGTCCGAGGGTACTCCTGGGCCTCCAGCGCTAACCTGACACACCGTCAGGTTCTGCGTCGGCGACGAGCACGACGGGCGGGATCCGGAGGAGGTGGCGTGGAGGCGCGCGTGGCGGACCTCGACCGGTTCTTCACGCCCCGCGTCGTCGCCGTCATCGGTGCCACCGACGACCCCGACTCACCCGCCTGGATGAGCTGGGACCAGATCCGGCGCTGGGGCGAGGCGCACGGGGCGCAGGTCATCCCGATCAACCCCGGTCGCGAGCGGGTCGACGACCTGACCGCGTACGGATCCATCCTCGACGTGCCCGGCGAGGTGGACCTCGTCGCGATCCTCATCAGCAAGCCCGAGGCGGTCCTGCCCGAGATCATCGAGAAGAAGGCGCGGTTCGCGGTCCTCTTCTCGGCCGGTTTCGCCGAGACCGGCGACGAGGGCGAGGCGCGCCAGCGCGCCATCGTCGAGATGCTGGCCGGCACCGACCTGCGGCTGCTCGGACCGAACACCACGCTCAACGCGTTCCAGGACTTCTCCCCGGACGTCGGTGGCGGCAAGCGCGTCGGTCTGATCACCCAGTCCGGTCACCAGGGACGACCGCTGTACCAGGCGCAGGAACTCGGGCTCGGGCTCAAGGCGTGGGCACCCACCGGCAACGAGGCCGATCTCGAAGCCGCCGACTTCCTGCGTTGGTTCGCCGACCAGGACGACGTCGGCGCCGTCGCCGCGTACATCGAGGGCTTCAAGGACGGCGGGGCGCTGCTGCGCGCGCTCGACCATGCCGCCGCCCGCGCGGTGCCGTTCGTGTGCGTGAAGGTCGGCCGCACAGACGTGGGCCGGTCGTGGGCGCGGTCGCACTCGGGCCACCTCGCGGGCTCCGACCAGGTCACCGACGCGGCCTTCCGCCAGTACGGCGTCACCCGGGTCGACACGCTCGACGAGCTCGCCGACGTGTCGATGCTGCTCGCGCGCGCCACCCCGCCCCGTGGTAACGGGCTCGCCATCTACTCGATCTCCGGCGGCACCGGGGCCCACGCCGCGGACCTCGCGGCCGCCCGCGGCCTCGAGCTCCCGGAGCTGTCGGAGCCGACCCAGGGACGACTGCACGAGCTCATCGCGCCCTTCCTCCGCGTGTCCAACCCCGTCGACAGCGGTGGCCACCCCACCGGGGACGAGCGTGGTCCCCGCATCCTCGAAGCGATCCTCGCCGACCCCGCCGTGTCGCTGCTGCTCGTGCCGATCCCCGGTGCGGTCCCTCCCATCTCGGAGAAGTTCGCACAGGACCTCGTCGATGCGGCTCGCGGCACCGACAAGCCGATCTGCGTCGTGTGGGGTTCCCCCGTCGGAACCGAACCGGCCTACCGCGACATCCTCCTGCCCAGCGGCCTGCCGGTCTTCCGCTCGCTCGGCAACGCGCTCACCGCGATCCGCGCGTACTTCGCCTGGCACCGCTTCCGGTCGAGCTACGTCTCCGCTCTGCCGCCCCGCGCCCCGCACGACGCCCGCGCGGCCGTGGCGCGCGAGGTCATCGGCGACGGCGGGGCGCTCAGCGAGGTCACGGCGAAGCGTTTGGTCAACGGCTACGGCATCGTGATGCCGCGCGAGGAGCTGTGCAGCTCCTCCGACGAGGCGGTCGCGGCGGCAGCCGAGATCGGCTACCCGGTCGTGATGAAGGTTGTGTCGCCACACCTGCAGCACAAGACCGACCTCGGGCTCGTCGCCCTCGGCGTCCTCGACGAGCGGGGCGTGCGGGACACCTACGACCGGCTGCTCGGCGCGGTGACGGGCCACGTCCCGCCCGACTCGATCGAGGGCGTCCTCGTGGCCGAGCAGCTCAGCGGCGGGACCGAGACCATCCTCGGCCTCGTCCGCGACGAGCTGTTCGGGCCGACGGTCGTGTTCGGGATCGGCGGGGTGGCGGTCGAGGTGTACCGCGACGTCACCTTCCGGGTCGTGCCCTTCACCCGCGCCGAGGCCGAGCGGATGGTCCGCGAGGTGCGCGGGCTGCCGCTGCTGACCGGGGCGCGAGGTCGCCCCGCCGCCGACCTCGACGCGCTCGTCGACGCCGTCATGGCGGTCCAGGACCTCGCGCTCGACCTCGGCGACGACCTCGTGGAGCTCGACCTCAACCCGCTGCTCGCCCGCCCCGACGGCGTCGTCGCCCTCGACGCCCTCGCCGTCGTCCGCTCAGCCTCGGAAGATTGAACCGGTGAACCTGATGCTCCGGTTCAACGGTTCGATCTTCAGCGGGAGGTGGATGTGATGGGGCTGCCCGAGCCGCCGGACGTCGGGGCGTCGGCGCTCCCGCCAGGGACGTTCGACGGCGCGGTCGTCGCCGTGACCGGAGGTGGGACGGGCCTGGGCAAGGCCATCGCGGTCGAGTTCGCGCGGCTGGGGGCGAGCGTCGCGATCCTCAGCCGCAACCCCGCCCACCACCAGGCGGGGATCGCCGCCATCGGCGAGGTCGGGGCGCGCGCCACCGCCGTGGCGTGCGACGTGCGCGATCCCGATCAGGTCGGGGCGGCGTTCAACGCGGTCGTGGCCCGGCTCGGACTGCCCGACGTGCTCGTGAACAACGCGGCCGGCAACTTCCCCGTCGCCGCCGAGGAGCTGTCGCCCAACGGGTGGCGAGCGGTGACCCAGATCGTCGCGGACGGCACGTTCTTCTGCTCGCGCGAGTTCGCGCGACGCCACCTCGACGCCGGCACACCGGGCAGCATCGTGAACATCGGGGCGAGCTACGCCTGGACCGGCGGACCGGGGTTCGTGCACTCGGCTGCCGCGAAGGCCGCGGTCAAGAACCTCACCGAGACGCTCGCGGTCGAGTGGGCGCCCTACGGCATCCGGGTCAACTGCCTCGTTCCCGGCCTCTTCCCGCACGAGGACGAGGCCGACCACATCCGTGGCGTGCCCGAGCGCGGCGACCGCGAGGACGAGCGCTCACCGGCGGGGCGCGTCGGCCGACCACGCGAGCTCGGTTGGGCGGCGACCTTCCTGGCGTCGCCGTACGGCACCTACATCAGCGGGGCCACGCTGACCGTCGACGGGGCGAACTGGCAGCGTCGGTCACTGCTGCAACCTCCCTTCACCCCGATCCGCGACCAGCTCAGCTGACCGGAAGTCGCCGGCCTCACGACCGGTCGCGCGCCTCGCGGCGGGCGCGGAACTCGTCACCGGCCATGACCACCGTCTGCGCCAGCATCTCGTGGGTGAGGGTGTCCTCAACCGGCGGGTTGGCCAGCCCCCGCACGGTCTGCATCGCCATCCGCACTGCGAGCGGCGGGAACGCGGCGATGGTGTGGGCGATCTCGAGCGCGACCTCATCGAGCTCCTCGACGGCCGTGACACGCGAGACCACGCCGTGCCGGAGCGCCTCGTCAGCGTCCATCACCCGCCCCGTCAGGGCGAGGTCGGCCGCCACGCCGTGACCAGCCATCTGGAACAGCCGCGCGACACCGGCAGAGTCGGGGATCACACCGTGCTTGACCTCCGGCAGCATCATCCTGGCGTCGTCCGCCGCGATGCGCAGGTCGCACAGCAGCGCCCGCTCGAACGACCCACCGATGACCCACCCCTTCAAGGCGACGACGACCGGCGCGGGCATCGTCAGGAGCAGGCGCGTGTAGCGGTGCCCCCGCGCGATGTAGTCGAGGTCGCTGACCCCGTCGGGGCGCTGACCGAGCTCCTCCGTATCACGTCCCGACGAGAAGCTGGGACCCTCGCCCCGCCACACGATCGCGCGGACGCTCCGGTCGTCGTGGAGCCGCTCCCACGCCGCGAACAGCTCGTCGTCCATGGCGTCGGTGAACGCGTTGTGCCGTTCGGGGCGATCGAGCGTGAGTACCGCCACGTCGCCGTCACGCTCGAGCCGAACCGTCTCCGCTGTCACGGACCCTGCTCCTGGCCTAGCCTGGGGACGGCGAACGCTACTCGGCGCAGGGCCCGATCCGAGGGGGACTCGGGAGACGCCGGGTCAGGGCGCCACGTCGGATCGACAGCGGAGTGACGGATGCTCGAGGCCAGGACCCTGTGGGAGCTCATCAGCAAGCGTGCGGACGCCACGCCTGACGCGCCGATGGTCATCGACGACACCGGCCGGGAGCTGACCTTCGGCGAGTACGCCGAACGCGTCGAACGTGTGGGGGTCGGTCTCCAGGCCTGGAACGTCAAGGCGGGCGATGTCGTGTCGTGGCAGCTGCCGACATGGCAGGAGTCGATGCTCATCGTCGGGGCGCTGTCGCGCATGCGCGTCATCCAGAACCCGATCCTGCACATCTACCGGGAACGCGAGGTCGGCTTCATCGTGCGCGAGGCCCAGACCAAGCTCCTCATCGTCCCCGAGGAGTTCGGCGGCTTCGACTTCGCCTCGTTCGCTCGCGGCATCGCGGCCGACGTCGAGGGGCTCGATGTCAAGCTCATCACCCGACCCGGCCTGGCCGAGGTCGATCAGCTCGAGGACCTGCCGAAGCCACCTCGGACCGACTTCGAGGACGAGGCTCCGGTGCGTTGGTACTTCTACACCTCCGGGACCACCGCCAACCCCAAGGGGGCGCAGCACACCGACGCGACGATCATGGCGGTGTCGCGTGGCATGTGCGAATCCCTGGAGCTGACCCCGGACGATCGCTCCGCGCTGGTGTTCCCCTTCCCGCACATCGGCGGGATCATCTGGCTCTTCTCGAGCCTGCTCGTCGGATTCCCGAACGTCATCGACCAGGCTTTCAACCCCGAAACGACCATCGGGTTCCTCGACGGTCAGGACGTCACGCTCGCCGGCGCGGGCACGTACTTCCACCAGGCCTACCTCGCCGCGAAGAAGGAGAACGCGAAGCTGTTCAGCTCCGTCCGCGGCTTCCCCGGCGGCGGCGCCCCCAAGCCCCCACAGCTCCACCACGCGATGAGGGAAGCGTGGCCGGACAGCGCCGGGATCCTCAGCGGGTACGGGCTCACCGAGGCGCCCATCCTCACCATGGCCACGCCCGACGACGAGGACGAGGCGCTCGCGAACACCGAGGGCCGGGCCATGCCCGGCGTCGAACTCAAGCTCGTGACCCTCGACGGCGAGGTCGCGACAGCCGGCGAGGAGGGCGAGGTCCGCGCCAAGGCGCCGCAGCTCATGGTGGGCTACCTCGACGCCAGCCTCGGCGAGGAGGCGTTCGACGAGGACGGCTTCTTCCGCACCGGCGACCTGGGCAAGCTCGACGAGGACGGGTTCCTGACGATCACGGGCCGTGTCAAGGACGTCATCATCCGCAAGGGCGAGAACATCTCCGCCAAGGAGGTCGAGGACGTGCTGTACGACCACGACGCCATCGCCGACGTGGCCGTCATCGGACTGCCCGATGACGAGACCGGCGAGCGCGCGTGCGCGGTGCTGGTCGTGGCCGACGGGGCCGACGCCCCGACGCTCCCCGACGTCCAGGGGTTCCTGGAGCAGCAGAAGCTCAACAAGCGCAAGTGGCCCGAGCAGGTCGAGGTCGTCGACGCGCTCCCCCGCAGCCCCGCCGGCAAGGTCCTGAAGTTCGAGTTGCGTGACCGCTTCGCCGGGACGGAGCGACCCCAGCCAGTTGCCTCCGACGACGCCGACGAGCAAGCCGCGGAGGAGAAGTCGGCCAAGGACGAGTCGAGCGCCAAGAAGAAGACCAAGAAGAAGACGAAGAAGTCCTCGAAGGGCTCCGGGAAGAAGTCCCAGAAGAAAGGCGCCGGCGAGAAGAGCGCGGAGGTCAAGGCCGCCAAGGCGAAGGCGCCAGAGGGCAAGAACCCCGAGTAGAGGGATCGAGGCTCAGCCTGGGCCGACGCCGAGGAAGGTGGCGAGGTCGTGCGCGATGCGCGCGGCATCGGCACGGGCTTGCTCGGCGGGGCGGTCGGTGGGGCCCCGCACGTCGACGTAGATCTTGAGCTTCGGTTCGGTACCACTGGGGCGGACCAGCGCCCGGCCGCCGTCGAAGGTCAGTTCGACCACCGCGTCGTCGGGGAGCCACCGGGGCCGTTGGTCCGCTCCGCTCCGCAGGTCGCGCACCGACTCGACCTGCCGACCGGCGAGCGCCTCCGGATGACGGTCGATGCCGATCCGTTCCATCGCGGCCGCCATCTCGGCCGGGCCATCGGGGCCGGCACGGACGATGCTGAGCGGGGCGCTGATCCAGCGACCGTGGGCTCCGTACAGCTCGTCGAGGTAGCCCAGGACGGTCGTGCCTCTGGCGCTGCACGCGGCGGCGAGGTCGGCGAAGGCGACCGCGGCGTTGATCCCGTCCTTGTCCCGGACGAGCTCGCCGACGCAGTAGCCGAGCGCCTCCTCGAAGCCGAGCACGAGCCGCGCCCCCTCAGTCTCGGCGAGGTCGAGGGCAGCGTTGCAGATCCACTTGAAGCCGGTGAGCGTCACCTCGTGACGCGCCCCGTGCGCCTCGGCGATCGCTGTCGCCATCGGCGTGGACACGATCGAGGTCACGACCAGCCGCTCCGCCGCGGCGCGGTCGTGGCGCAGGAGGTGGTCGGCTAAGAGGACGCCGATCTCGTTCCCGTCCAGGGGTCGCCAGCCCGCGTCGCTGTCCGGGACGGCGACGGCGAGTCGGTCGACGTCGGGGTCGTTGGCGAGGACGAGGTCGGCGTCGACCTCGGTGGCCAGTGCGAGCACCGCGTCCAGCGCCCCGGGCTCCTCCGGGTTGGGGAACGGAACGGTCGGGAAACCCCCATCGGGTTCCCGCTGGGAGGCGACCTGGTGGACCTCGTACCCGGCCGCCTCGAGGGCGCATCGGACCGGTTCGCCTCCGACACCGTGCAGCGGGGTGTGCGCGATGCGGAGCGGGACGCGGTCGGTCGAGCTGCGTGCGGCGAGGACGCGCGCGAGGTAGCGGTCGAACATCTCGTCGCCGAGGACGTGCACGCCGTCGATGTCGGCGGGGCGGTCGCCGGGGCGACGCGGTACCTGCCGCGCGGGACCGACCTCGTCGATGGCACGTGCGATGGAGGTGTCGGTGGGCGGCACGATCTGTACGGCGCGGTGGTCGTAGACCTTGTAGCCGTTCCACTCAGGCGGGTTGTGGCTGGCGGTGATGACTACAGCCGCGATGGCCCCCAGCTCCTTGGCAGCGAACGCGACGAGCGGCGTGGGCACGACCCCGTCGAACGCGTGGACCTCGAGCCCGGCAGCTCCGAGCACCCCGGTCGCGTCGGCGGCGAAGCGCTCGCTGTCGGGACGTGCGTCGTGCCCGACCACGACGATGCCGCCTCCGGGCTCGTCGAGGAGGTGTTCAGCCAGGCCCCGGGTCGTGCGGATGACGACCGCACGGTTCATGCGCAGCGGCCCGGCCCCGACCACCCCGCGGATCCCGGCGGTGCCGAACTTCAGCGTCCCGTCCACCCGTGCCGCGAGTGCATCGCGGTCACCGGCCTCGATCAGCTGCTCGAGCTCGGCGCGCGTCGCGGGGTCGGGATCGCCCTCGACCCACGCCCCCGCCCGCCGCAGCACCTCGTCGTCCACGCCCGTCCTTCCGACGAACTTGACTACTTGGCTACGTCTCTGTGCACCCAGGTATTCAAGTTCGTGACCACGACCCCTGTGGGGCGATGGGGCAGCGGGTGCCGTCCCGCTCCATCTCGACGACGCAGCGGTTGCCGTGGTCGCATCCCGACGGGGCAGCGTCGCCGCCTCGCCACCGCTGGGGCAGGTCAGGTTCGTAGAGCAGCGCCCGCGCCATCGCCACGAACGCGAAACCCTCGTCGAGCGCGGCGCGAGCGGTCTCGGGGCGGGTGACTCCGCCGAGGAGCATCAGCGGGGCCGACACCTCGCCGAGGAACCGGCGCGCGCAGGGCAGCAGGAAGGCCTCCTCGAACGGGTACTCGACCATCAGACGTCGCCCGACGACGCGCATACCGAACCGCTGGATCGCCGAAGGCTGCTGATCGATCAAATCCGCGATCGGCACGTCTCCGCGCATCAGGAACATCGGTGTGCGGCTGGTCGATCCGGCGGTGAGCTGCAACGCATCGACGGTCCCGTCGGCATCGATGCCCCGTGCGGCCACGAGGGCGTCCTCGACGTCCAGACGGCGCCGGTAGCCGTCGAGCATGTTCAGCTTCGCGGTCACGGCGGCACGGGCACCCACACCGTCGCGGACGACCGCGAGCACCTCGCGAGGGAACCGCGAACGGGCCTCGGCCGAGCCGCCGTAGCGGTCGCAGCGACGATTGGTCGCGGGGCTCAGGAACTGGCTGAGGAGGTAGCCGTGCCCGACGTGCACCTCCACGCCATCGAAGCCAGCCTCCACCGCGCGGCGAGCCGCAGCGGCGAACGCCCCGCGGATCGTCGCCAGCTCGTCGGTCGAGGCGGGGCGTGCGAGCGTCATGCCCAGGGGGCTGAACGCGCGTGAGGGCCCGAGCGCGGGGCGGCGGTTGACCTTCGCGTTGGCGAAGGTCCCGGCGTGGCCGAGCTGGACGAGGGCGGCGGCACCCTCGGCGTGGACGACGTCGGTGAGTCGCCGCAGCCCGGGAACCGCGTCGTCGTCGAGGACGATCTGATCCCGGTACGTACGGCCCTCAGGGGACACGGCACAGTACGCCACGGTCGTCGCCCCGACACCTCCCGCCGCGTGACGGCGGTGGAACTCCACGAGCTCGTCGGTCACCGCGCCGCGCGGCGTACGCCCCTCGAAGGTCGCGGCCTTGACGAGTCGGTTGCGTAGGCGAGCGGATCCGAGGCTGGCCGTCTCGAACAGCTCCATCGTCACGCGCTCTCCTGGAACCGGGCCGTCTGCACCACCAGGCGATCGACAACCCTACCGTTGACCTACCCTCGATCTCCCGTCGCAGAGGGGTCCCCCGTGAGCGAACGCATCGGCTTCATCGGGCTCGGGATCATGGGATCAGGCATGTCCGGCAACCTCCTCACGGGTGGCTTCGACCTGACCGTGTGGAACCGCACGCCGGCGCGGACCGAGATCCTCGTCGAGGCTGGCGCAGCTCGAGCCGACACGCCGGCCGACCTCGGTGAGGCCGTGGACGTGGTGGTCCTGTGCGTCTCCGACACACCGGACGTGGCAGAGGTGACCCATCAGCTCGTGCCGGGCCTGTCCGAAGGCATGCTCGTCATCGACTGCTCCACCATCAGCCCCGACGTGACGAGGGAGCTGCACGCCAGGATGGCGGAGCGGGGCGTGGGTTGGGTCGACTCGCCGGTGAGCGGGGGCAGCGAGGGCGCGATCGCGGGGACCCTCGCCGCGATGGTCGGAGGCCTCGACCACGATGTCGCCCGGGCACGTCCCGTCCTCGACGCCTTCTGCCGCACCATCACCCACGTCGGCGGCCCCGGCGCGGGACAGGCGTGCAAGCTCGTCAACCAGATCCTCGTCGTCACGACCATGCTGGGCGTCTCCGAGGCGCTCGTGTTCGCCGCGGCCCAAGGACTCGACCTCGACGCGACCATCGACGCCGTCTCGGGCGGGGCGGCGGGGAGCTGGATGCTGGCGCATCGCGGCCCGCAGGTCGTCGACGGCTACTGGGAACCGGGCTTCAGCATCGACCTGCAGCAGAAGGACCTGCGGCTCGTGCTCGAGGCCGCCGACCGCGCCGGGGTGCCCGCGATGGCGACGGGGCTGGTCTTCCAGCTCTACCGCTCGCTGCAGCACGAGGGTCGGGGCGGCGAGGGCAACCACGCGCTGGTCAAGGCCATCGAGAAGCTCGCCGGCATCGAGGCCCGCCGCTCAGCGCGGTGAACCGCTCCCGCTCGGTCCTCAGCCGAGCGCCCCGCCCTCCCTCAGCGCCCCGATGCGCCCCGCGTCGTACCCGAGCACGTCGCTGAGCACCTCGTCGGTGTGCTCGCCGACGGTCGGAGCCTTCGACGGCGGCGGCAGCTCCTCGTCGACGAAGTGCAGCGGCTGGCTGAGCATGTCGGCGCCGTGCTGCTGGTGGTCGTAGATCGCGAACCGTGCCTGGAACTGCGGGTCGGCGGTGACGGTGCGAGGCGTGTTGACCGGGGCGATGGGGGTCTCCGCCTCACCCGAGAAGGCGATCCACTCCGCGCTGGTGCGGCTGCGGAAGATGGCACGCAGCTCCGCCTGCAGCTCGCGGTTGCCGCGGGCGTGGTCGGCGAGCTCGCTGCCGGGCCAGCGCTCGAACAGATCCATCCGGTCGACGCCCTCGCAGAAGTTGCGCCAGAACACTCGCTCGCTCGCCATGAACAGCACGTGCCCGTCCGCCGACTCGTAGATCTGGTAGCGGACGCCCTCCTTCATCCCGGCGGTGCCCGGGGCGCGGCGCTCGTAGTCGTCGGCGGCGTTGCCGGTGACCTCGTCGTCGGGGCGCTCGTAGGCGAGCCACGTCTCCGACCGGTACCAGTCGAAGTAGGCGGCCGCGTCGGACTGGGCCACCTCGAGCGCGCAGCCCTCACCGGTCTCACGTGCGCGGATGACCGCAGCGAGGATCCCCAGCGCCCCGAAGACGGGACCGACGTTGATGCCGATCGAGACATGCTCGGGGATGTAGCAGAAGCCTTCCTCGTCGTAGGCGGGCGTGACGATGCCGGCCCAGGTGTCGTAGGCGATGCCGTGGCTCGGGAGGTCCTTGTAGGGACCGGTCGCGCCGTACCCACTGATCGAGGTGAAGACGAGGCGCGGGTTGCGCTGGCGCAGCAGGTCGTAGCCCACGCCCCGCCGCTCCAGCGCACCGGGGCGCATCGCCTCGACCACGACGTCCGAGGCCGCGGCGAGCTCGGCGAACACCTCGACGCCCTCGGGCGTGCGCAGGTCGATGGTGATCGAGCGCTTGCCACGGTTGAGGTGGAGGTGCATCAGCGATACGCCCTCGATGATCGGCCACGTCATGCGCCGCACGTAGTCGCCCTGCGGCGGCTCGACCTTGATCACGTCCGCCCCGAGGTCGGCGAGGTGGGTGGTGATGCCGGCGGGCCCGAGCATCGAGGCTTCCAGCACGCGGATGCCGGCGAGCGGTGCGGGGCGCGACACGCGGCAACACCTCCGGAGCGGGCGGGGACCTGACGGGGCGTCAGGTCCGCGAAAGCTAGCCGTTCGGCGTACCAGCCTCGGTGGCTTGTCGCCCACCGTCCGGTTCCGCGACGCGCTCGAGGGCGTAGCTGACCGCCGCCTCGAGGTTCATCCGACGGCCCTGCTCGCGCAGCTCGGCGGCCCGATCGGGCGGCACCGACTCGTCCGACCGACGAGGGCGCGCGAACTCGTCGTACTGCGCCGCCACGAGCCCAGAGCCACTCTCCTCGGCGATGCGCTCGCCGGCTCCCCACAGTCGCAGCGAGCGCTCGTCGTCACCCTCGGCCTCGGCGACCAACGCGAAGTCGGCGAGCACGAGGTCGATCCCAGAGACATCGCCCGCCGCCACGAGTCGCTGGAGCGCCTCAGCGAAGAAGGGGACGGCCTCGTCGTAGCGGCCCAGCCCGTACGCGGCGATCCCCCGCATGTGCAGCGCCCAGGTGAGGTCGTAGGCCTGCCCGGTCGTCCGGAACACGTCGAGGCACTGCTCGGTGTGATGCTGGATGGCTGAGTAGTCGTGGAGCCAGTAGTTGGCCACCCCCAGCCCCCAGTGGGCGCGCGCGACGCCGACCTCGTCGCCTAGCGTCTCGTAGACGGCGAGCGCCTCGTTGAAGTGCTCTACCGCGCGCTCGGGGTCCCGCCAGTAACCGAACCCGAGGTTGTACAGCCCGCGGGCGACATCGTGGACATCGCCCGCCTCGCGGTAGCGGTCGAGTGCGCGCTGGTAGTGCTCGCGAGCGACCGGGAGGTCGCCACGCCAGTACGCGATGCCGCCGGCGGTCTCGTGCGCCGTCCCGAGCTCGCGCGGGTGGGCGTCGACACCCGGCATCGCGAGCACGCGATCGGCGACGGCCGCCCCCTCGTTGAGGTGTCCGGCCATCTGCCACAGTCGGAATCCCGCCCCGACCAGCCGCAAGGCGCAGCGGACATCCGCGCGGGCCACGGCCCGGTCGATCCCGGCGCGGAGGTTGTCGATGTCCCGCACCAGCGCGTGCAGCACGTCAACCGCCGCCTCACCCGTCAACCCCGGCGCCGACGATTCGAGCAGGTCGAGGAAGACGTCTCCGTGACGCCGCCGGACAGCGTCGCACTCATCGCGCTCCGACAGGCGCTCGTCGGCGTACTCGCGGATGGTCTCGAGCATGAAGAAGCGGTCGTCGCCGTGACGCTTGACCAGGCTGTGATCGACGAGATCCGATAACGCCTCGAACAGATCGCCGGGGAGGTCGTCCGCGCACACGGCCTCGATGTGGGCGAGCGACGCGCCGCCCATGAACACCGACATGCGCGCGAACAGCGCCTGGCTCGCCGGCTCGAGCAGGTCCCAGCTCCACGCGATCGCGCCGCGCAAGGTGCGTTGTCGATCGGGGAGGTCCCGCGCTCCGCCACCCAGCAGATCGAGGGCGTGATCCAACCGTTCCGCGATCGCGGTGGGCGGCAGGAGCTTGACGCGGGCGGCGGCGAGCTCGATCGCCAGCGGCAGTCCGTCGAGTCGCCGCGTGATCGCGACGATGGCCGGGGCGTTCTCCGGGGTCAGCTGCAGACCGGGCTGCATCGCGCTCGCGCGGGCGAGGAACAGCGCGACCGCCTCGTTCATGGCGAGCGAGTCGAGGTCGAGCTCGGCATCGGCAGGCACCGGGAGAGGCGGGACCGGGTACTCGTGTTCGCCGTAGATGCGCAGCGGCGCGCGAGAACTGACGAGCACCGAGACAGCCGGGGCGTCGCCGACGAGCTTGGCGATGTCCGGTCCGGCGGCGAGCACCTGCTCGAAGTTGTCGAGGACCAGGAGCGCCCGCTTATCGGCGAGGTGGTCTACCACGACATCGAGGATGGGGCGGTTGGCGGATTCGCTGAGGCCGAGCGTCGTCGCGATCGTCGGCACGACGAGGTCCGGATCGACGATCGGTGCGAGGGCGACGAAGAAGACGCCGTCGCTGAAGCGGTCGGCGACCTCCGCGGCGGTCCGGATGGACAGGCGTGTCTTGCCGGTGCCGCCGGGTCCCGTCAAGGTGACGACGCGCGCGGTCGCGAGCAGATCCGCGACGTCGCGTACCTCGCGGTCGCGCCCGATGAAGCCGGTCAGCTCGGTCGGCAGGTTGTTCGCGAGATGATCGAGCGAACGCAGCGCTGGGAAGTCCTCGCGGAGCCCGGAGCAGACGACCTGGTAGAGGTGCTGCGGGGCGTCGAGATCTTTGAGGCGGTGCGCCCCGAGGTCACGCAGCTCGATATCGGCGCGCTCACCGCTGAGGAGCTGGCGCGACGCTTCCGAGACGAGGATCTGCCCACCCCAGCCCACGGCGGCGATACGGGCCGCGCGGTGGATGTCCAGACCGACGAGCTCGTCATCGACCCGCGATGCTTCGCCGGTGTGCAGGCCCATCCGGACCTTGAGAGGCTCGTCCATCAGCCACGGTTCGGCGGCGAACTGGCGCTGTGCCTCGACGGCGGCGGAGACCGCACCCTGGGCGGTCGGGAAGAGCGCGAAGAACGCGTCGCCCTCGGTGCGCTCGACCACCCCATCGTGGGCACCGATCGCCTCCCGCAGGATCTCGTGGTGCGTCCGCAGGACCTCGCTGTAGGCCGCACCGAGTTCCGTGAGGAGGCGCGTCGAGCCCTCGATGTCGGTGAACAGGAACGTGAACGTGGCAGCACCTGCCTCCGTCCCGACCCGCCGATCCGTCACCGACACCGCCACCCCACCCGACCTGTCGTCGACGGGAGGAGTGGTCCCCTGGGACCGGGATGAAGCTCTCCCGCCAACGCGCGACGCGAGCCTACTCCGGGGCGGTCGGTCGAGGAACGGCGAAGGGGTCGCCGTAGCGACCCCTCCCCCGGTGACTGGTGCGGGCTCACCGTCAGGTGACGGTTACCTCTGCGGCCATCCCCTGCGTGACGTGTGGCGGCCCCGTTTCGGGGTACTCGGGCCCACCATCCTCGGGGGCACCTGCCTCGAGGAAGGCCTGCACTGCGGCCATGACCTCGTCCGGCGGGGCGCCGGTGGGGATGAAGCACGCGAACAGGTAGCGCCCGGGTTCCGTCAGCGTCAGCGGCGGGGCGGGGAGCGCCGTGGAGCTCGCGCCGGGTGGGGCGAGCGCGACGCCGGTGAAGGTGGCGAGCGTCTCCTGCTCCTCGGGCGGAAGCTGGAGCAACTCCTCCAGGGGGCGGGTCTCGTCGTCGTCGATCCGCAGCGCGATGATCTCGTGGACCTCGTCCTCCGAGTCGTTCTGGAGCACGATCGTGGTCCCCGCGGCCACCTCGGCCGGGGCGTCCGGGTAGGCGTAGTTGACCGCGGTCACGGTCGTGACCTCACCGGCTGCATCGGCGTCGGTGGCGGCCCCGGTTGGCTCGGCGGTCGTTGCATCCGTCGGGTCATCCGTGGTGTCGTCATCGCCACCACAAGCGGTCAACGCGAGCGCACCGGTGAGCGCGATCGCGGCAGCGCGAGTTCTCGTGGATCTCATGTGCCCCCCTAAGGAGGTAGTAGGTGGAGGGAGCCTGACCGCGATGTGGGCTCGAGCTAAGCGTTCTCGGTGACCCGCGGTCAGCGAGCGGCGAGCCTACTCGCATGAGACTCGGCGCGCTCGAAGCGTGCGGCCAGAACGGCAGCGCGCTTGAGGAACAGATGCTCGTGCGCCTCCCAGGTGAAGCCCATGCCGCCGTGGACCTGGATGTTGGACTTGGCGTTGGCGAGCGCGGCGTCGTCGGCGCAGATCTTCGCGGTCGCGACGGCGCGGTCGACGTCGCCGCTGGCTGGGTCGTCGAGATGGACGGCGGCGGCGTACACGGCGGCGCGCGCTACCTCGGCGCGCACGAGCATGTCCGCGCACAGGTGCTTGACCGCCTGGAACGAGCCGATGGGACGGCCGAACTGCTCGCGTTGCTTGGCGAAGGCGACCGCGCGGTCGGTTGTCTCGAGAGCGATGCCGAGCTGGAGTGCCGCGGTCAGTACCGCCCCCTCGAGGTGGAAGCGCCCCGCCGCCCAGGTCTCGCCGACCAGCTCCCCCTCCGGCAGGGGGTCCAGGGCGGCGACCGGCGTGAGCGGGTCCAGTGGGCGTGCCACCGGCTGCAGGTCGAGGCTGCGCGGATCGACGTGACCGATGCGCTTCGGGGCGAGCACGAGCAGATCGTCGAGATCACCGGGATGCTCGACGATGTGGGGGTGCGTCGCCCCCTCGACGAGTCCGACGACGCGGTCGCCGATCGCCGCCCCATCGACGGCCGCGGCGGCGAGACCGGTCGCGACGAGCGGTCCGGGAACGAGCGCCCGACCGAGCTCCTCGTACACCACGGTGGCGTGGGTCATGCCGAGGCCCAGACCACCCTCGGACTCCGCGATGCGCAGGGCGAAGACACCGGCGTCGGCGAGCTGCTTCCAGTCGGTGCGGTCGAAGCCGGCCCGGACGCGGTCGAACGGGAAGCGCCCACGGATGAGCTCGCGGATACCCGCTTGCAGTGCACGCTCCTCGTCGTCGAGGTCGAGGTGCATCAGCGTTCCTTCGGCAGGCCGAGGATCCGCTCGCCGAGGATGTTGCGCTGGATCTGCGACGTGCCGGCGGCGATCGAAGTGGACAGTGCGTGGAACCACGACCGCACGTGGCGGCCCCCCGCGATGCCGTCGATGTCGTCGAGGCTCAGCCCTGCGCTGCCCAGCATCGCCATCGCGAGGTCGCCCATGCGGTGGGTGGCCTCGGAGTAGTGCAGTTTGAACACCGACCCGAGCAAGCCCGGGACGCCCGAGCCGCTGGACGCCTGGGAGACGTTGCGCTTGGTGAGAGCCCAGAGAGCTCCGAAGTCCGCGACGAGGTGCCCGAGCTGAGCCGCGTGAGCCTCGAGCTTCCCGAGCTCGTCGGCCAGCTCGATGAGGTGCTCGAGGTGCTGACGTGACCGCAGCAGCTCCGACACGAACGCGGTACCGCGCTCGAAGCTGAAGGTGACCATCGCGACGCGCCAGCCGTCGTTCTCCTCCCCCACACGGTTGACGGCGGGTACCCGGACCTCGTCGAGGAACACCTCGCAGAACTCCGAGCTACCGACCAGGGTGTCGAGCGGCCGCACCTCGATGCCGGGGCTGTCCATCGGCAGGATGAGCCACGAGATGCCCGCGTGCCTCGGGGCATCCCGATCGGTACGCACCAGCAGCTCGGCGAAGTCCGCGACGTGCGCGAAGGAGGTCCAGATCTTGCGCCCCGTGACGACGTAGTGGTCACCGTCACGGACCGCGCGGGTCTGAAGGCTCGCGAGGTCACTGCCGGCATCGGGTTCGCTGAACCCCTGGCACCACACCTCCTCCCCGCGGAGGATCGGCGGGAGGTAGCGCTGCTTCTGCTCGTCGGTGGCTTCGGCGATGAGGGTGGGGCCGGCGTGCAGGAGTCCCACGAAGTTCATGCCCACGTACGGGGCGCCGACCCGTTCGGTCTCCTCAAGGAAGATCAGGTGCTCGGTCGGCGAGGCACCCCGGCCTCCGTACTCGGCGGGCCAGTTGATGCCGGCGTAGCCCGCGTCGTGCAGCTGGCGCTGCCAACCGGTGTCGTAGACGCGGCGGGCCTCCCAGTCCTGCGGATCGGGCTCAGGAGGCAGGTCGGGCACCACGTCAGCGAGCCAGGAACGGAGCCCGTCGCGGAACGCGAGCTCGTCGTCGCTGTAGCGCAGGTGCATGCGTGGGATCGTAGCCAGACCTGACTGGGCGTCAGGTCCCCCGGCGCTTGGTCCGGCGGGTGGGCGTCGCGGTCAGCGGATCCTCGGGCCAGGGGTGCTTGGGGTAGCGCCCTCGGAGCTCCTTGCGGATCTCGGGGTAGCTGCGCTCCCAGAAGCCGGCGAGGTCGTCGGTGACCTGCACGGGGCGCTGCGCGGGCGAGAGCAGGTGCAGCAGCACCGGCACCCGGCCGCCCGCGATCCGAGGCGTAGCGGTCGAACTGAACAGCTCCTGCAGCTTGACCGCGAGGACGGGGCGCTCTGCGGAGTAGTCGAGCCGGACGTGTGACCCCGACGGGACCTGGAGGTGGGTGGGTGCGAGGCGGTCGATGGCGGGGAGGTCGCCGGGCGGGACCTGGGCTCGCAGCGCGTCGAGCAGGGGGACGCGGTCGAGGTGGGCGACACGACGTGCGCGGGTGAGGAACGGGGCGAGCCACGACTCGAGGGTGGCCAGCAGCGCCTCGTCGGACAGGTCGGGCCAGTCCTCAGCCAGCTCACGACGCAGGAACCCGACGCGGTGTCGGAACTCCTGCGCCTCGCGGGTCCAGGGCAGCACTCCCGAACCCCGGTCGCGGATCGCGTCGAGCAGCGCCGCGGTGGTGTCCCCTTCGGGCGGACGGTCCAGCCGCGTGCGTGTGAGGACCGCCGCCCCGAGCCGCTCCTGCCGCTCGGCCACGACGTCCCCGACCTCGCTGTCCCACGCCACCACCTCGAGCGTCCGGATGCGGTCCCCGTGGACGCGACGGAGATCGGCCAGGTCGACCCCGGCGGCCAGGTAGATGCGGGCGTCCGAGCCCCCCGCGTCAGCGTCCGCGACGACCAGCAGGTCCTCCCCCGCGAGGACATCGTCCTCGGCCACGGTCGCGCCCCGACCGTTGGCGAGGACGAACGCCCCGCGGCGTCCACGGTTGCGTGCGATGCGGTCGGGGTAGGCCAGCGACAGCAGCGCCCCGACGTGGGTGGGATCGTCGGGGCGGTCGGGCGAGGCGCCGACCGCCCGGCGGAGTCGCTCGGCTTCGCGCCGGACCGCCCGCAGCGTGCCCCGTCGTGGGGTCGTGCGGGGCGGGGCGGGGCGGCCGCGGAGCGCGTCCACGCGAGCCCCGATGTCGACGTGGGAGGCGAACCGCTCGACGTTCAGGGGATCACGGTCGCCGAGGATCGCGGCGAGGTCGGCGGCGAGCGCGCCCCGACCGAGTTCGTTCCCGCGGACGAGCAGGTGACCCAGGCGTGGGTGAGCCGGGAGCTCGGCGACAGCGCGGCCGTGATCGGTCAGGCGGCCGTCCTCGAGACAGCCGAGGTCCTCGAGGAGCGTGACCGCCTGAGCGTGCGCCGGGGCAGGAGGGGCATCGAGGAGTCGGAGCTGGCTGAGGCTGGCTGGATCGGTCGGATCGGCGCCCCAGCGCGCCACCTCCAGGACGAACCCAGCCAGGTCGATCTGGGTGATGGCGGGGCGGCGGAACGGGTCGAGGCCTGCGGTCTCGCGCTCGGGCCAGAGCCGGTAGCAGGTGCCGGGGGCGGTGCGTCCCGCGCGGCCGCGCCGCTGGTCGGCGCTGGCGCGGCTGACGCGGACGGTCTCGAGTCGGCTCATTCCAGTGCGCGGATCGAGGCGGGGCTCGCGGGCGAGACCGCTGTCCACGACGACGCGGACGCCCTCGATGGTCAGGCTCGTCTCGGCGATGTCGGTGGCGAGGACGATCTTGCGCATGCTCCGCGGGGCGGGATCCAGAGCGCGGTCCTGCTCCCGGGGTGGCAGTGCCCCGTAGAGCGGGGCGATGAGGATGTCCCGTGCTACGGGGCGCGCGGTCGTCTCGGTGAGGTCTCGGGCGACCCTGCGGATCTCCCGCGCCCCGGGGAGGAAGACGAGCACGTCACCCTCGGTCTCGCCGAGTGCACGCTCGATCGCCGCGACGACGGTCTCAAGTAGCCCGGAGGGCGGTAGACCAACCGAGCTGCCCTGCGCGATCCGGCGCGGGTCAGTGCGCGTGAGGTGGTGGGTCTCGACCGGGAACAGGCGACCCTCGCTGACCACGCGCGGGGCGTCGTCGAGCAGGCGTGCCACGCGCTCGCCCTCGAGGGTGGCGGACATCACCACGATGCGGAGGTCGGGGCGCAGCGCCTCATGCGTCTCCACGGTGAACGCGAGCGCGAGGTCGGCCTCGAGGGAACGTTCGTGGAACTCGTCGACGATGACAGCCGCGATCCCGGCCAGCGACGGGTCGCGCTGGATGCGTCGGAGCAGCACTCCCTCGGTCACGACCTCGATGCGGGTTGCCTTCGATGTCACCCGCTCGTCGCGGGTCACGTAGCCGACGGTGGCGCCGAGGCCTTCGTCGAGCAACTGGGCCATGCGACGCGCGGCGGCGCGGGCGGCGAGCCGGCGAGGTTCGGTGACCACGATCCGTCCGTCGCCGCGCCACGGGGCGTCGAGCAGCGCCAGCGGCACCAGCGTCGTCTTCCCCGCCCCGGGCGGCGCCTCGAGGACGGCGACGCCCCGCCCGTCGAGCGCTTCGCGTAGCTGCGGCAGCGCCGCGCGGACCGGCAGGTCCGCCACCGCTACGACCTCGGGAACGCGCCGAGCTGGGTCAGCAGCGACACGGCATCGACCAAGCCCCAGCGCTCGACGACGCTGTCATCCGCGACGCGGAAGATCGCCATGACCGTCCAGTTCGCTTGGGCCCCGGTCGGGGGGATGCCGAGGAAAGTGCCCTCGTGGGTGCCCGTGTTCGTGAGTCGAACGGCGACCTTGTCGCCCGCGGCGACGGCGTCCTCCACGGTGACGGCGAAGTCGGGGAAGCCCGCCAGTGTCATCTCACGGAGCCGCATGAGGCCCTCGCGGTTCCCCGGGACGCCCGGGGCGGGGTTGTGGTCGACGTAGTCCTCAGCGATCGACGTGAAGTCGCCGTGGGCCCAGACCTGCTCGAACGCCTCGCGCACGAGCCGCTCGTTGTCGTCACTCATGCACGTCCCTCTTCGTCTCGGATCACAGTTGGTGAGCGTAGGTGTCGGTGCCCGGCACAGTCGGGATGAACGGGCCCTGCCACACGACGCGGCCGAGGCGCGACTCCTCCACAGTGGCGGGGTGGTCGGCGAAGGACTCCATCCACACGCCGGCGGGGTCGGCTTCCAGGAAGTGCAGGTGCAGCCACCGCCCCGCGACGTCGGCATCCTTGTCGACGTCCTTCGCGTCGACCAGCAGCGGGATGGCGGAGAAGCTCAGCGTCATCGCGATGGCCGAATCGCGCTGCAGCGCCGGCAGGCACTCCTCGCGGTACCAGCGGTCCACCTCGGCGCGACCACCCGATGCCTCACCGATGACGACCACCAGCCCGGTGAAGCGGTGGTCGAGAGCCAGAGCGGCTGGCACCGGATCGGGGTCGCGGTAGAGGGCCCAGTCGTGCTCGTACAGCAGGGTGTGGACGTGGTCGCGGTGGGGGAACATCCGGTCGTTGTCGTGCAGCCACTTGAACTGGCGGTAAGCCCACTGGTTCCACTCCTGGTGGTGGCCCTTCTCGACCCAGTAGAGCGACAGATAGCTGCCGGCCTTCGGGTCGTCCGAGACCGGCGAGTGCGGGGCGACGTGCCGTAGAGACTTGTACGGGGCGGGCGCGACCCAGCGCGCCCCGGCGAAGTTGTGCGCCCCGACCATGCATCCCGCGTAGAAGTGGTCGCGCTCGTACCAGCGGTTGTAGGCGACCTCCCAACCGGGGTGCGGCTCTACCAGTGTGAACAGGATGGACCCGAGCTCGACCGGACCGAGGCCGAGCCGATCGAGGTACTCCTCGGGTGTGGCGGGGAAGTCGGCCATGGGCGGGCTCTCCTCGGTTCGTGGTGCGCGGGGATCGGGGCGGCGCCAGGCGAGGCGCGGGTCGGGGCGTCAGCTGGCGAAGACGCGATCGCGCAGCTCGGTCTTCAGCACCTTGCCGCTGGCGTTGGTCGGCAGGGCGTCGACCACCTCGACGCGCCGGGGCACCTTGAAGTTGGCCATGCGGTCGCGGCTCCAGGCGATGACCTCGTCGGGATCGACGCTCGCGTCGTTCGCCGGGACGACGAACGCACAACCCACCTCGCCGAGACGCTCGTCGGGGACCCCGACCACCGCCGCCTGGGCGATCGCAGGGTGGTCCAGGAGCGCCTGCTCGATCTCGGCGGGGTAGGCGTTGAAACCTCCGACGATGAACATGTCCTTGAGCCGGTCGGTGATCTTCAGGTACCCCCGCTCGTCCATCACCCCGATGTCACCGGTGTGCAGCCAACCGTCGCGGATGGTCTCGGCGGTCCGCTGGGGGTCCTCGAAGTAGCCCTGCATGACGTTGTAGCCGCGGACGACCACCTCGCCCGGTTCACCGGCGGACACCGCGTTGCCGTCCTGGTCCACCACTCGGACCTCGGTGTCAGGGATGGCGGTGCCGCAGGTGTTCGCGATGGTCTCGGCATCGTCGCCCTCGCGGCACATGCTCACGACGCCGGTCGCCTCGGTCAGTCCGTAGGCGGTCAGCACCACGTCGAAGCCGAGGTCGTCGGACATCTGGCGGATGAGCTGCACCGGCACCACCGCTGCCCCGGTGACCGCGAGGCGCAGGCTCGACAGGTCGTGCTTCTCGCGGTCGGGATGGTTGAGGATCATCTGGTACAGCGTCGGCGGGCCAGGCAGCATCGTCACCCTCTCGACCTCGATGCGGGTCATGACGGTCGCCGGGTCGAACACGGCGTGCGGGATGGTCGTCGCGCCCCGCATGATCGCTGACACGAAGCCGGCCTTGTAGCCGAAGGTGTGGAAGAACGGGTTCACCACGAGGTAGCGGTCGCCGGGGCGCAAGCCCACCAGGCGGGACCACACCTCGAAGACGGTCAGGGTCTGCTGGTGGCTCGTCACGACGCCCTTCGGACGGCCCGTCGTCCCCGACGTGAAGATGATGTCGCTGGTGTCTTCGGGGCGGACCTCGTCCGCGCGCCGGAGGACGTCGTCGAGCGGCACGTCCTTGCCCCCCGCGAGGAAGGCGCTCCAGACCTGGGTGCCGTCCGTCGCGTCGCCGTCCGTGGCCGCGCCCCGCAGGATGACCACGCGCTCGAAGCGGTCGAGGTCGACGTCCGCGTCCCGCAGGAGCTGCACGTAGTCGGTGTCGAGGAACCCTGAGACCGTGAGCAGGAAGCGCGCCCCGCTGGTGTCGAGGATGTAGCCGGCCTCGTGACCCTTGTAGCGGGTGTTGAGTGGCACGAGCACGCCTCCCGCGGTGAGCGCACCGAGCGCCGCGACCATCCACTCGTGGCAGTTCGGTGCCCAGATCGCGACGCGGTCACCCCGCTCGAGCCCGGTGGCGAGGAAGGCCTTCGCGGCGACGACGACCTGCTCGTGCAGCTGGCGGAACGACCAGCGGATCGTGTCGTCGACGACCGCCTCCGCCTCGCCGTGACGCTCGGCCGCATCCCGGACCAGCGCCCCGATGGTCGTCAGCTCCAGCTCGGTGGCCACGGTCCCTCCGCCCCGTTCGGGTTCTGACGGGGCGTCAGGTTAGTGCCACCTCCGAGTGGGAGCAGTCCTGTGCAGCTACGCACAGGTTGGCTCCCACTCAGCGAGGCAGAGCCCAGTGGGAGCAGTCCTGTGCAGCTACGCACAGGTTGGCTCCCACTCAGCGGGCAAGAGCAGCCCGGACCTCGGCGAGGAAGCCCTCCCAGTCGTTCTCGAACCGGTCCCAGTCGATACGCAGGACCGTCCAGCCGCTCAGCTGGTACGCGTTGGTCTTGCGGTTGTCGAGCTCGAGCTGTGAGCGCTCCGAGTGTGAGCCGTAACCATCGCACTCGATCGCCAAGCGCCGGGCAGCGAAGGTGATGTCCGGGTGCAAGACCCGCCCCGCCACCGGGACCTCGACCGGGACCGTGTCCGGCGCCAGCCCCGCGTCGATGAGCCCACGGAAGACCGCATCGGTGAGGATCGAGTCGGCGTTCTCCGGAGCGAGCTCGGCGCAGAGTCTGATGAGGCGGTTCCGACCCGGGACGCGCAACACCTGCATCGCCCGCTGAGCCACGTCGGAGAGCTCGACCTTCCGACGCTGGCGGGCGTCGATGAGCAAGGCACGGAGCCGACGCTTCGGCAGCCGCCCCGCGAGGTCGAGGAACGCCCGCTGGACGGTCGTCACCCGTACGCCGTCGACCTCCTCGACGTCGAACGCTTCGAGGACCCGGCTGCGGATCACGCGCACGCCGGGCAGCTTCCTCCCTCTCCGGCCCCAGGGCACGATGATGGTCACGAACGGTGGCGGCTTGTCGATCACGCCCCACCACCACAACGCGGTCTCCCCGGCCAGGGCAGCGTCGCCACCAACGGCGAGCAGTGCCGCCCGGGTGCGGGTTCGTGCATCATCGGGGACGCCGGGCGAGCGGATGACGCCGGGGAACGGGCGCGCCCAGCCCTCCTTCGCGACTCGTCGGTTGAGCGTGCTGCGGTCGAGGCCGCACGAGTCAGCCTGTCGGCAAGCGGCGACGCCGCCCTGCTCGTCGAGGAGCTCGATGAAATCCTTCCAACCCATGGCCGCAGCATGACCCTCGGCACCGCCCCGCGGTCAACGGCGTGCTCGCAGCCTGTGGACGACCGCAGCGGGAGCAGATCGAGGCACCTACGCACAGAACCGCTCCCACCGACCGACCCAACCCTCCAGCGGGAGCGGATCCGCGCACCAACGCACAGAACCGCTCCCACTGACCGACCCAACCCTCCAGCGGGAGCGGATCCGCGCACCAACGCACAGAACTGCTCCCACTCGTTGGGGGCCGTCCCCCCTGCCGCTGACACCGCCGCCGCGCACGTTGAGGGGAGCAGCCATCCCGGCGCCTGGCGCAGACGACTGCTTCCGCGACTCAGGCGGATGTTTGCCAACGGCAGCATCTCGCCTCGGAACGAGCAGGAGGCGGACGGTCCGTCCCGAGCACGGCAGCCAAGACGCACAGCGGACCGGGACGCGCAGGAGTCCGCGCCTCCGGCGGAGAAGGCCTCTCACTGCATCGGCGGTGCGGGAGGCAGGGATGCGCATGCGTGTGGTCGTCCTCATCGGGCTCTGTGCGACGGCGCTCCTGGCGTCGGCCCATCCGCCGGTAGCGTCAGAGCCGCCCTGCATGCCCGTCGTCGCTGAGCTGGACGAGGGGCTGCCGGCAGCCCGAGTCGTAGTCGGCTGCGTTGGTGGCACGACCACGCCCGGCGCGGCACCGGCTGCCGTGCCCGGCTGCGTGGCGCTCACGGTGGACGATCGCTGCGAGGCGTGGACCTCGGAACGCTTCGACGGCCCCGGCGCGGGCGAGGACCGTGTCGGACCGGGGCTCTTCGCCGAGGATACGACGACGGTGAGCCCGGACGGGGCGACGGCGTACGTCGCGGTCACCAGCGATGCCGCCACCGGCACCGGCGTGGACTTCGACGCACTCGTCCTGGCCCACGACACCGGCGACGGCACGCTGCGCTGGGTCGGGCGCTACGCCGGCGACACCCTCCACGCGTACGCACGCGGGATGGAGGTCAGCGCGGACGGCCAGCGCCTGTACGCGCTGAGCACGCTGAACGACGGGTCGGGCAGCACCGGCGGGGCGGTCACGGCGTTCGACACCTCCGACGGGGCGCTGCTGTGGAGCCACAGGTTGGACTTCCGGCCGGAGGAGATCGAGCGTGTTGATGGCCCCACCGGCGACCGTCTGCTGATCAGCCTGCACCGCAAGGTCGACGAACAACGCAGCGCCATGGGTCTGTCGGCGCTGGACGTCTCCTCCACCGGTGCCGCCCCGGCGTGGGAGCGACCGTGGCGGCCGTCCGCACCCTGGGGCACGACGGGGGGTCGGCTCGCCTCCAGCATCGACGGGACCCGGGTGTTCCTCGGTGGCGGTGAGAACGGTGACGACGGACTGCGGCGCAACTTCGGCACGGTCGCCTACGACACCGCTACGGGCGAGCAGCTGTGGGAGGCGCTCGAGCCGATGAGCGACCCCGACGGGTTCTTCAACAGCAACGGGGTGAGCGGGCTGGCTGTCGCTCCCGATGGCGGCAGCGTGTTCGCGGTCGGTTTCGATCCGGTCTCGAGCGGCTCGTTCACGACGGCGTCGACCTCGGCGATCGTGGTGTTCGCCTACGACGCGGCCACGGGTGAGCGGCGCTGGGAAACCTCGTACCTCGGCGACGACGGCGAGGGGTTCTACTTCAACCTGTTCGAGAACACCATCGACGTGTCGCCGGACAGCGCCTCGGTCGCGGTGGTCACCGAGGGCGGCCAGGAGCGACCCACGTACGCCGGCTCCACGACGGTGGTCTACGACGCGGCCTCAGGGGCGGTGCGCTGGGCCGTCCCCGACGGCGACCCACGGCCGCTCATCAGCAGCGGGTACGTCGGCTACTACCCCCAGATGACCTTCAGCGGCGACGGATCGAGCGTCGTGATCACCGAGCGGCGCGGCCAGCACAGCGCGATGAACAGCGTCACGACCGCGTTCGCGACCGAGGACGGTTCGCGGCAGTGGGCTGCGCGCTACACCGTCGGCAGCACCTACCCGCGCGGTATCGAGGCCGTCGGCGATGATCGCGTGATCATCCCGACGGTCTCGCGGACGGTGCAGACCGGCTTCCCGGTGCCCAACCCCAACATCGACACGGTCGACGTGCTCACGCTGTCCTACGTGGTCGCCAGCTAGCCGGCGGTGCCGAGCGAGGCCGCTCCACGGACCGGCGCTCGGCGCGGATCGGGTCCGGTCCCGGAGTCGCCCACTACCTTGCAGCGCGTGGAGGTAGCGCGGCGGTGAAGGATCGGGCGGCGATCGTGGGGATCGGGGCGACGGCGTTCGCCAAGCACCTCGAACCGTCCGAGGAGGAGCTCGCCGTCACCGCCATCGAGGTGGCGCTCGACGATGCCGGCATCGCCCCGCACGAGGTCGACGCGCTCTCCAGCTTCACCCTCGAGACCCACAACGAGGTGCAGATCGCCAAGAACCTCGGCTTCGGCGACATCACCTTCTTCAGCCAGGTCGGCTACGGGGGCGGGGCGGGATGCGCGACGGTCGGCCACCTCGCGATGGCTGTCGCGACGGGTCAGGCGAAGGTCGGCGTGGCGTGGCGGTCTCGGAAGCGCGGCTCGGGGCCGCGGCCCTGGACCAACCCGTCCAGCTTGCGGACACCCGCACAGTGGACGCGGCCGTGGGGCCTGCTGCGCCCCGTCGACGAGGTCGCGATGCTGACGCGCCGCTACATCCACGAGTACGGAGCTAGCCGCGAGCACCTCGCGAACGTCGCCATCGCCGCCCGCGAGCACGCGAACCGCAACCCCGCCGCCGTGATGCACGACCGCGCCATGACCCGTGACGACTACTTCGCCGCACGCATGATCAGCGAGCCGCTGTGCCTGTTCGACAACTGCCTCGAGACCGACGGGGCGCTGGCGGTGGTGGTCACCGCGGCCGATCGCGCGAAGGACCTGCCCCATCCTCCCGTCCACGTCCACGGCTTCGGTCAGGGACTGCCACCGCAGCACCACACGATGACCAACTTCTGGAACGACGACCCGCTGAAGGGACCGAGCTGGGCCGCAGCCAAGGCGCTGTGGCGCGACGCCGACTTCGGTCCCGACGACATCGACGTCGCCCAGCTCTACGACGCGTTCACGCCGCTCATCATCCTGTCGCTCGAGGGCTACGGCTTCTGCGGTCGCGGCGAGGGGGCCGCCTTCACCGAGGACGGGGCGCTCGGACGCGGCGGTCGCCTCCCCACGAACACGTCCGGCGGCGGACTGTCGGAGGCGTACGTCCACGGCATGAACCTCATCACCGAAGGCGTTCGCCAACTCCGGGGCACGTCGACCTCACAGGTCGAAGGCGCCGAGACCTGCATCGTCACCTCCGGCGAGGGTGTTCCCACGAGCGCCCTGCTGCTGCGGAGGTGACGCCCGTGCCGGAGGCGCCGACGGACACGCCCGGAGGGCCCCAGCTGCTCGTGCCCGAGGTCGACGACGAGTCGGCCGGTTTCTGGGAGGCGACCGCCCGCGACGTGCTCGCCATCCAGGCGTGCGAGGCGTGCGGGGCGCTGCGACACCCGCCCCGCCCGATGTGCCCCCACTGCAACTCGACCGACCGCGGGTGGCGGGAGGTGTCGGGGCGTGGAACTGTCTGGAGCTACGTCGTGGCGCACCCGCCGCTGCTGCCGACCTACGCCGCGCTCGCCCCGTACAACGTGATCGTCGTCGCGCTCGTCGAGGACCCGACCATCCGTCTCGTCGGCAACCTCGTCGTCGAGGAGGGCGGGGCGCCCGACGAGATCGATCCAGCCGGCATCGTCATCGGCGAGTCCGTCGAGGCCGTGTTCGAACGGCGGGGCGAGCTGCACCTGCCGCAGTGGGTCCGGGCGTGAACCCCGACGACGAGGCGATCGCCGCGTACACCGCCGAGTTCCGCGATGCGACCGGGTACGAGGACGTGCTCGACGCCTTCGCGTTCGGCGACTCACCCGAGATGGCCGAGAAGCTCGCACGGCTCGTCGTCGACGGTGACAAGCGGGCGACCGCCGGTTGGCTCGCCGACGAGGACGCTCACGACCTGCCGGCACCGGGCCGTCACTGGATCGTGCTCGACGGCGACGGCCGTCCCGCCTGCGTCATCCGCACCGACGAGGTGGAGGTGGCACCGTTCGGGGCGGCCGATCCCGCGTTCGCGTGGGACGAAGGTGAGGGTGACCGCACGCTCGAGGACTGGCGCGACGCCCACCTGCGGTTCTTCACGCGGCGAGCCGAGACCGTCGGCATCCCGTTCGACGACGACCAGCCCGTGCTGTTCGAGCGCTTCAGCCTCGTCCGCCCCGAACCACCGCCCCGACCCGCGCTAGTCGACCGTGACGACGTCACCGTGCGGCCCCTCCGCCCCGACGAGCGCCCGTGGCTGCGGACGCTCCTCGGCGACGGCGTCGCTGACGACGACGTGGTCGAAGCATCCGGAGGCTTCCCCGCCGACGCCTGCCCAGCCCTGCTCGCACGCGATCGCGGACGCACCGCTGGCGTCCTGGTGTTCCGTCCGTCACCGACGTCGACCACCGTCGTGACGGCCGCGTTCCTCACCGACGCGCCCCGCGTCGAACACGCCCTGCACGATGCGCTGGGCATCCTGCGTGACCGCCACCGCTGGGGCGCTATCACCTCCGGCTGATCGTCCGACCGTGACGAAGGCGGGAACCCTGACCCGCCCCGCGGCGTCCCACGGGCTACACGCCTAGGGAGCCACGATGCGACGCCGCCGACTGATCGCCCTGACCGCCCTCCCGCTGACGATCGCGACCGCATGTGGAGGTGACGACGTGGCGAGCGACCAGGTCAGCGCCGTGACCGACCCGGCCGGCGATGACGGCGCGCAACGCGCAGTGCTCGAGGAGAGGGTCGTCGAGTCCTACGACGCAGCGGTGAGTTCCGGTGCTGCCACGGGCGGAACGGTCGCCCCGACCGGCCCACTGCCGCCGATCGAACCGCTGCCCCCGGAACCCGACACCGACCCGCCGCGCACGACCAACACCGAAGACCCCGGCGTCGCCCCGTTCGTCACAGCCGCCGACGATCCGCTGTCGACGTTCGCGACCGACGTCGACACCGCCTCGTACACCCAGACGCGGTCGTGGATCAGCACCGGACAGCGCCCGCCGACATCGCTTGTCCGCCCCGAGGAGTTCGTCAACTACTTCCGCTACGACTACCCCGCCCCGGCCGACGGCGACACGTGGGCGATCCACGTCGACGGCGCGCCGGCCCCGTGGAACCCGGCCCACCCCCTGATCCGAGTCGGGTTGAACACCGCCGAGATCGCTCGCGAGGATCGGCCGCCCGCGACCCTCACGTTCGTCGTCGACACCTCCGGGTCGATGGAGGGAGCCCCGCTGCAGACGGTCAAGGACACACTGACCCTGCTCGTCGACCAGCTCCGCCCCGATGACCGCATCGGCATCGTCACCTACGGCGACATCGCCAACCTCGTGACCCGTCCCGTGCCCCTGTCCGAGGCCGACACGATCAGCCCCGCTATCGCCGGCCTGACGACGAACGGCTCGACCTACGCCGAAGCGGGTCTGCAGCTGGGCTACGAGGTCGCACGTGAGGCCATGGCGCCCGGCCTCAACGCCGTCGTTCTGGCGTCGGACGGCGTTGCCAACGTCGGGGCGACTGGCCCCGACGCCATCCTCGACACGGTCCGCGACGGCGTCGACGCTGGCCTGACCCTCCTCACGCTCGGCGTGGGCCAGGGCGAGTACAACGACTTCCTGATGGAGCAGCTCGCCAACGATGGCAACGGGACCGCGTTCTACATCGACAGCCGCGAGGAAGCCGAGCGCCTCTTCGTCGATCGCCTCGAGTCGACCCTGGTGCACGTCGCACGTGACGCCAAGGTCCAGGTCGAGTTCGATCCCGCAGCCGTCCGCGAGTACCGCCTCATCGGCTACGACAACCGTGCCGTCGCCGACGACGACTTCCGCAACGACGAGGTCGACGCCGGCGAGGTGGGTGCCGGGCACCAGGTGACCGCGATGTACGAGCTCGTACTGGCCGAGGGCGCTTCCGCGGAAGCGGCGGTCGCCACCGTCCGCCTGCGTTGGGAGGACGCCCGCACCCGCGAGGTGTCCGAGATCGAGCGGACCGCGACCGTCACCGACATCGCGACCCTCGGCCCCGGCTACGCCACCGCCGCGACCGCGGTCACGCTGGCCGAGGTGCTGCGCGGCTCGTCGCACCTCGGGGCGTTCGAGCTGCAGGCGATGCTCGATGCGCTGCCCGAGGGCGTGGACGCCGGCCTGGTGCGCCTCGCCGCCGACGCCAACGACGCCGTCCCACCCCCCGGCAGCTGACGCGACGACATCGGTGTAGGTACATCGCCACCCACGAGGTGGCGAAGTACCTACATGGGTCCGGCCAACGCGGTCAGCGCAGGGCCCCCACCACCTCGGCGGCGGCGGCGAGGGCGGGCATGATCTCGTCGCGGACGCCGGACGGCAGGTTGGTGACGACCTCGGTGCAGCCGATGTCGCGGAAGTGGTCGAACTTGGCGACGTCGGGGGTCGAGCCGAAGGGGACCACGTCGAAGCTCGACGGGTCGCGCCCCGCCTCCTCCAGCGCGCCGCGCACACGGGGCAACGCGTCGGTCAGGCCGCGCCCACCGATCGGGATCCAGCCGTCGGCGTGCTCGACCAGCAGCCGCACCGACCGCTCGCCCGCCCCGACACCGAACAGCACGGGCGGATGGGGCGACTGCACCGGCTTGGGCCACTGCCAGCTCGGCTCGAGCGAGATGCGCTCGCCGTCGAACGACGCCTCGTCCTGCGTCCACAGGGCCCGCATCAGCGCCAGCCGCTCGAGCACGACGGCGCGCCGGTCCTCGTACGCCACCCCGTGGTGAGCCAGCTCCTCGCGGTTCCAGCCGAAGCCGACGCCGAACACGAACCGACCGTCCGACAGCAGATCGACCGACGCGACCTCCTTGGCGGTAACGATGGGATCGCGCTCGGCGACGAGACACACCCCGGTCCCGACCCGCAACCTCGAGGTGGCAGCCGCGGCCGCGGTCAGTGCGACGAACGGGTCGAGCAGGCGCTGGTACGACTCGGGCAGCGGCTCACCCATCGGGGCGGGGGTCGCGCGGGCGGTCGGGATGTGGGTGTGCTCGGGGAGGTAGAGGCTGTCGAAGCCGTGCGCCTCCACCTCGCGCGCGAGCTCGTCGGGCCGCATCGAGCGGTCGGTGAGCATAAGCGTCACGCCGTACCTCATCGGGCACCTCTCGATCGGAGCGGATACCGCGCCTGCATCACTCGCCCCGTGCCGCCGCGAGGAACGGAGGCGGCTCACCACCACCGTGCACCTCGAGGTTCGCGCCGGTGACGTAGGCGGCCATCGGCGACGCGAGGTAGAGGCACGCATCGGCGACGTCTCGGGGTCTGCCCATCCGTCCCAGCGGCACCGTGGCTGCCACCCGCGCCACGCCATCCTCGCCGCCGTAGTGCTCCACAGCCTGCTCGGTCGCGACGTAGCCGGCGCTGACCGCGTTCACCCGCACCTTCGGCGCCCACTCCATCGCCAGCGAGCGCGTCAGGTTGAGCAGCCCGGCCTTCGCCGCCCCGTACGCCGCCGTCCCCGGCGACGGCCGCAGCCCCGACAGCGACGCGATGTTGACGATGCAGCCGCCATCGTCCTGTCCCTGCATGACCGCGTTCGCGCGCTGCGCCACGTACAGGGCCGCGGTGAGGTTCAGGTCGATGATCGCCGCGAGGAAACGAGGCGAGACGTCGGCGACGGCGCCGTGAGGAGAGCCGCCCGCGTTGTTCACGACGACGTCGAGCCGCCCGTGGTCCTCGACGACCGTCCCGACGAGTGCCCCGACCGC
The DNA here is from genome assembly GCA_019347575.1 of Actinomycetota bacterium. NCBI lineage: Bacteria > Bacillati > Actinomycetota > Actinomycetota bacterium. The sequence continues at coordinate 88,281 of JAHWKY010000019.1, forward strand.
ATCCGGCTCGCGTACGTCCGCGGCGATGAACCTCCCCACGATGTCGGCATCCGGCTCCGACCGGCCGCACACGACGAGCGTCGCCCCCGCCTGCGCGAACCGCGTCGCGATGCCGTGCCCGATGCCGCGCGTCCCGCCGGTGACGAGCACGATGCGACCGGCGAGGTCGAGCGGATCGTCCACGGGTCTCCCGGCCAGATGGATGGGCTAGCTTGCCATCTGACGCCGTGTCAGGGAACTCGCCCACGATGCCGATCACGCTCCAGTTGCACGACGACGGGTTCGCCGAGGTGACGATCGACCTTCCGCCGGTCAACGCCCTGCCCGTCGCCGCGTGGTTCGAGCTCGCCGAGACGGTCACGCGCGCGGGCCAGCAGGCCGACAGCGCGGTCGTCCTGCGGGCCGAGGGCAAGGGCTTCTGCGCGGGCGTCGACATCAAGGAGCTCGCAGCCGACGAGGGCCACCTCGCCCTCGTCGGGGTCAACCGCGGTTGCTACGCCGCCTTCAAGGCGGTCTACGAGTGCGAGGTCCCGGTCATCGCGGCGGTCCAGGGCTTCTGCCTCGGTGGCGGCATCGGTCTGGTCGGCAACGCCGACATCATCGTCGCCTCCGACGACGCCACCTTCGGTCTGCCCGAGGTGGACCGCGGGGCGCTCGGGGCGGCGACCCACCTGAGCCGGCTCGTTCCCGAGCACCGCATGCGCGCCATGCTCTACCTCGCCGAGAACGCGACCGCCGAGGAGCTGCACCGCTTCGGGTCCGTCCGTGCGGTCGTGGCGCGGGACGAGCTCCGCGACGTGGCGCTCGAGGTGGCGGGCCAGCTCGCGGCCAAGTCACCCACGATCCTGCGCCGCGCCAAGGAGGCCCTCAACGGCATCGACCCGGTCGACGTCAACCGCAGCTACCGCTTCGAGCAGGGCCTGACCTACGAGCTGACGTTGCGGGGCGTCGCCGACGAGGCGCGCACCGCGTTCGTCGAGAAGCGCGACGCGGACTTCGACGCGACCGGGGGCGCGGACCGGCGCGCAGCGCCGGGAGCAAACGCCGGACCCGACTCGCCGTCAGGCGAGTCGAGCGATGCCACCGGGGGCGCGGACCGGCGCGCAGCGCCGGGAGCAAACGCCGGACCCGACTCGCCGTCAGGCGAGTCGAGCGATGCCACCGGGGGCGCGGACCGGCGCGCAGCGCCGGGAGCAAACGCCGGACCCGACTCGCCGTCAGGCGAGTCGAGCGATGCCACCGGGGGCGCGGACCGGCGCGCAGCGCCGGGAGCAAACGCCGGACCCG